>JAIPFO010000213.1 GCA_021736565.1 Phycisphaerae bacterium
ATCGCTTCTGGGCCACCCTTGCGACACACTCCACATCCACGACAACCACACACTTCATGACACACTGGCCAGCGGCTCATTCCCCATCGACGCCATGGTGATTTGCCCCTGCTCATCGCATACCATCGCGGCGATCGCCGCGGGGCTGGCCAATACGCTTCTGCTGCGGGCCGCTTATGTCACCCTCAAGCAGCGACGCCCCCTCATCCTGGTCCACCGCGAAACCCCACTGACTGAAATCGACCTGGAGAACATGCTGAAGATCACCCGCGCCGGCGGCATCATATGCCCCGCCTCACCGGCGTTCTACATGAACCCAAAATCCATCGACGACCTGGCCACCTCACTCACCGGCCGCATCCTGGACCTCCTCAATCTCCCCCACACCCTCCCAATCCGCTGGTCACCCGAATAAAACCACGCCGACATCTTCATGGTCATCATTTCCCATGTAAAAGTCAGTTTCCACTGACATTGACCACAATGGGGCTTTTAGCCGGCAGGGTCATGTCGGCATCTTTTTGGCCGGTGTAATAAAGTCGTCCCAGCCGTTTGGCGTTAACGGACCCGGCAACATCAGCAGCGGAATTGGCGAGGTCGCGCCGATAGCCGTTGGTAAAACCGACCATGACGCGTTTAACCTCTTTACCCGCCGAGATATTGGCATTCAATCCATCTTCAGCGAAGACATTACCAATGGAGCCATAGGAGCAGGCCACCGTCGCAGCCGTCGAAAATTCATTTCCAAGACCAATATTCCCAGTCGCCATCACGGTCTTTAAGGTCATGTTCGCAAAAATTCTACCGGTAATATCCGAACCGGTAAATCCCCCTCCTTCACTCAACCGCTTCCCCTTTTGATCAACGCCTGCCAAAACACTGTTGATCTTGCCCGATCTGATCATCGCCCCGCAATCCCCGCCACTGCTGACCGTGTCGAGAGTCGAAAAGAAATAACTGTTTTCAATGACGGTATTCGGATCGATCAGGCCATCGGCATGGATGGATTTAATCGAAGAGCGACTGCTGATGCTACTACCAGTAATGTTACCACGGTTAGGATCATCGATCACATGATTGGCGGCATTCACGGTGATCAGGCCGATTTGTGCCCGCCCGGTATCGCTGGTCTCAATGGATGAATCTTGCAGGTTACCATCAAGGATCTCCAGTTTTGCAATTTTCTTGGCCGCATAAATATAACTGTCATTCGCGATATGCCCCTGGTTCACAATAAGATGCCCCAGCGTATTTGAGAGGACAATGCCTGAAGAATCAATCGCATTTTCAACCTGATCCTTATTGGCAACCACCATTTTACTAATACTAACGCCATAGAATGCCGCGTTATTGAGGACCCCGCCAACCTGAACATTCCGATAGGTATTACGACTTTGAGAGTCCATAATAACTACGTTTGTAACATCCTGACTCACCATGACATCCCGCACCGCCGCGATGTCCAATCGGAGATAACCCTCCTGGGTTGTATCCTGATTGGAATCACCCAGATTATCAACGTTGATGCGATCCACTTTACAGCCAGGTGCGTCTATTTCCCGGATCGTTTGAGCGATGAACTCCCGCACGGACGGTTTAAATTCCGGAGCAACGACAATAGAACTGATCGTCCCTTCGCAAGCCAGGTAATTAAGGGAGCGTTCAAAGGCAAACTCGCCCAATTGCACATGTCCGGGATTATCCAGATTGCTGATAAAAATCTTAGTACGGCCATTGGTGTGAGTCGCCCGGATACTCTCGATCGACAGAACAATATCCGTATCGGAATCCTGTGAGACGCTGACGACCAGTTCGCCCGGTCCGGTCAGGTCAATTTGAATCCTTTCATTCTGTTCGGTCACCAAGACCAACGGTTCATCGCCACCGACAAGTGGATACGCCTGGAGGTAGGATGCCGGGATAACCGACGCCTGCTCAATAATAATCGGCTCAAAGGGTAAATTGGCCAGGTAGGCTGGCATGTCGGGATCAATACGATGGTCGAGCCCCGCGATCATGTCCACAACATCCATCCCCTCGACGACCTCACCAAAAACGGTATGGATCCCATCCAGGTGGCCATTGCCGGGGGTGGCCTGATTAATGAAAAACTGAGAACTGCCACTGTCAGGCGATCCGGTATTGGCCATCGCCAGGGTCCCGCGTATATTTTCAAGCCCCTCGACAAACTCATCAGCAATCATATCGCCAGACTCACGAGTAAAATCGGGATCGTAGAGGTCAAACCCCGGGGCACCAAAGTCCGCCAGGTACAAATCGGAGGTATATATCCCCGTTTGTATCATAAAATCGTCCATAACCCGGTGAAAAATAATGCCGTCATAGAAACCACTTTGGACATAATCCAGAAAATTAGCCACCGTAATCGGGGTCAAATCATCATAGAGCGCCACCGTAATATCGCCGTAATTGGTTTTCAGTAATACTTTGGTACCATCGTCGGCATGGAGGGTGGTTGTCCAAACAAACAAAACGGCCAGAGAGATCATCAGAACACATAGATTCTTTTTCATTATCAATATCCTTGATTTTAATGGTTGATTCTAGCAAAGTGCCCTTTTCAAATCTGAAAATGACAGCATAAATGTTTCGTAACGCCTTGACTACATGGTAACAAATTCTCTTGTGGGAAAAAAGTTAAACCTGAAAATGGTTGAAATTATTCGAAGTTACTGTTAATATAAACACCAAAGTTTGACATCAGCGTCATTATTTGTTTGAAAGACGATTTTTAAAGCGGAATTCGACTTTTGACGCGGATCGTAACATAGAATTCCAAAAAATGACCTCTGCGTCACAAAAGTAGTGCGAACCCTTGATTCTGGCTTTTAATCAACGGAGTAACGGGTCAATACTACCTTTTGACGCTATTATCAAAAGAACTTTTTTATTAGGCCATTTTGGGCCGCCCATTTAAAGGGTACGGCCTCCTGCTGCATTTGTTATCCGGCAGGTCGCGGTGGCTCCCGGTACAACCGGGGTAGGGACGCCTTTGTGCAGGAGCGTATAGACAAAAAAAATCTGAAAGGACACGCCTGTTGTAAGGAAACGGACTCCTTTCTGGATAACCTCACCGCCGAAGAACGGATGTTAATTGTCCTTCAGGCGGAGCTGTATGACGACAGCTGGGCAGCGATGCTCACTGATCTGAAAAACAGACTCGAAGGGAAACCCTATATCTTCAAACTGGCCAACCGCATTAAAGACGATATTGATCGCATTGAAAAACTACATACTTTTGAAAAAAAACACACGATCAAACTAAGCGACTATGTCAAACCGCCAAAAATGACGGATTGACCTTAACAGTCCAGCAAACGCTGGCCAATAATTCGTAACTGGAGTCCAAGGTGTATAAATCCAAACAGCAAGATCAAATTGACGCTGACGTCCAAATGACCAATTTTGTTTCCGGCCGGAACGTCCGACGATTCTCCAATACCCTTTGGGGACACAGCAAACCCGCAATGGCCCTGCTAGTGACACTGGCCATCCTGATCAGTTCCGGGTGCGGCAGACCTGCCCCCAAGATCACCCCCCCTGTCGACACCGCGGCATTAGAGCTATTGACAATCCCAAGGGTCTTACTCTCCAGGGCAGGCCTGCACGAAGAATGGAATCTGCCAAAGGTCTCACTGGGATTAGCCCAAAAGATCAACCAGATATTCTATTGGGACGGCAAATTATTCGTCATCGATAACTACTGCAATCTCTATGCCATTGATGGTAAAAACGGCATCACACTATGGCGACGGTCACTCTCTCAAATCCAGGCCACCTGCTCCGCCCCGGAATTTTATCAAGACCACTTGCTGTTTGTCGTTGGCAATACGATTATGGAAATTCGAGCCAATGACGGCGAGGTCATCCATTCGGTTAAACTGAATTTTTCGCCGTCAACAACCGTTACCCGTAACAAGGACAGTTACTTTCTCGGCGGTCACGACAAAAGGTTCTACTGCCTCGAAATAGAGGGGGGAATAAAAAACTGGCAGAGCATTCAGCCTTCCACACCCGTTGGACATGTCCAGGTCTATGCCGAACCGTTAGATGAAAAACTTATTGACGAAGCAACCGGCCAGCCGGTCATTCCCTTTGAAAAAATATTCTATACCGACGAAACCGGCGGGGCCTATGTGTCCCTCACCGATAAGAGAGAAAAAGTCTGGATTTATGAAAGTACCGGTAAGACCCCGGGCGTTATCGTCGATAAAAACCAGTGCTTCCTTCCCAGTTCGGATACGATTCTCTATTGCTTTAATTCGTCAGACGGCCAGCTGCGATGGCGGTATATGGCCAGCAAGCCCCTGTTTGAAATGCCGGCGTTGTGTAATGAATATCTCTACCAAAGCGTTGGCTTTGACAGCCTGGTATGCCTGAATCGCCAATCAAACGTTTTTGACGGCAGTGAAGTCTGGAAGTTGAATAATGGCAAGACCATGCTCGCCGAAAATGGGCCGTTATGTTACGCCCTGACCTATGACAACGAGCTGACGATAATGAACAACCTGACAGGCCAACACCAAATGTCGTTTTATGTACCCGGCGTTGAAATGGCCGTGGCCAATACCAAAGATAGTATGATTTTCCTGGCCACACGCCGGGGAACCATCGTGGCCCTCAAGCCCAACCGTCAGGAAATTTTCCATCGGGCAACGCCTGTTGCCCAAAACGATGCTACTGAAAAAACCGCGCAGTAAATATTAAATACCTGACAAACTGACCCGAAGGCTTATGCCCATTGTGGCCAAAACCTTCACCACCTTCCTCAGGATGGGCGACTGCGTCATAAGTAATTACAGACCGGTTGCCCGCTTCTTTAGCGGCGGTTCTTTAGACGAAAACTGCCTTTTGACATCCGAGGCGAGATCGTATTTATAGAAGGTCAAATAGTAATAAGTAATTTTTTTCCAGGGAGATCATATGACAATACAAGCAAAAATTAAACGAGCATTAATTTCAGTTTCGGATAAAACCGGCATTGTCGATTTCGCCAAAGCATTGACGAGCATGGGCGTTGAAATTATCAGTACCGGTGGTACCGCCAAAGCACTCAAAGACGGCGGCGTTGATGTTATTGGCATCGAAGAGGTCACCGGTTTTCCAGAAATGATGAACGGACGGGTTAAAACCCTCCATCCCAAAATTCACGGCGGCCTGCTGGCCCTGCGTGACAACCCCGAACATGTCGCGGCCATGGAAGCCAATGACATCACCGGCATTGAACTGGTCTGCGTCAATCTTTATCCCTTCGAACAGACCGTGGCCAAACCGGACTGCACATTGGAAGACGCCATAGAAAACATCGATATCGGCGGCCCCAGTATGGTCCGCTCGGCAGCCAAGAATAACAAATTTGTGGCCATTGTCACAAATCCCGACCAATATGACACCATTATCAGTGAAATGAAACAAAACGATGGGGTTGTCAGCTCTGCCACTCACACCGAGTTGGCCCGCAAGGCTTACGCCCTGACCGCCGCTTATGATTCAGCGATCAGTGCCTACCTGGCCGATAAAGCCGGCGAGACCTTCCCCCAACGGGTTACCGTATCACTACAGCGGGGTAACGAACTTCGCTATGGCGAAAACCCCCACCAGAAAGCGGCGTATTATCGCCTGGCCAAAGGAAACGATGAACCGTGTGTTGCCAATGCCCATCAGCTGGAAGGCGGCAAACAAATCAGCTTTAATAACCTGATGGACACCAACGCAGCGTTTGAGCTGGTTAAAGAATTTTCAGAACCCGCCGCGGTCGTGGTCAAACACATGAATCCTTGTGGGTGTGCTATTGACAGTAATATTGTCGAGGCTTATCGCAAGGCTTACGTTGCTGATGTGACCAGTGCCTTTGGCGGGATCATTGCTCTGAACCGTCCGGTGACTGAAGAACTGGCCGATGCGATTACCGAATCGTATTCCCGCTGGGGTAAGGTACTGGGAGCTGGCGGCTTCTTCGCTGAAGTCATTATCGCCCCGGAATTCGATCCGGCCGCTGTTGAACTGATCCGTACCCGCAAACGCTGGGGCCGAGACGATGTTCGCCTGCTGGCCACCGGACCAATTGACCGGGAACAGCTTAACAAAAAGGAATTCGATCTTCGCTGTATCGTCGGCGGGATTTTATTACAAGAACGTGACCTGGTGGGCTGGGAACCCGATCAAATCAAAGTGGCCACCAAACGGCAACCGACCGAAGCGGAACTGGCCGATCTGCAACTGGCCTGGGTTGTCAGTAAACATGTCAAGAGTAATACCATTGTATTGGCCAAAGACAAAATGGTTGTCGGTGTTGGGGCCGGTCAGATGAACCGTGTGGATTCCGGCATGCTGGCCATTCGCCAGGCTGGCGAACTGGCCAAAGGGTCTGCCATGGCCTCGGATGCATTCTTCCCATTCCCCGACAACGTCACCCAGGCCGCCAAAGCCGGTATTACCACTATCGTTCAACCAGGCGTCTCCAAAAACGACTCGCTCAGCGTCGACGAATGCAATGCCACCAACATGGCCATGGTCTTTACCGGAAAACGTCACTTTAAACACTAATAAATGAGGGGCTTCTCAAAAAAAATGAAGGCCTGAAATATTCAACGTTGAAAAACAACGGAGCGAATAAAGCAAGACCGCTTTATTCGCTCTTTTTTTTAACATAAAAAAACCGCCAGCTCAAAGATTATTAACAAACATTATAAACTTCGAGATAACGGTTCTAT
>JAIPFO010000214.1 GCA_021736565.1 Phycisphaerae bacterium
ATGCCCTGCCCCCCGAAACCGCACTGCACCTTGCCGAGGCATTCAGACCCACCGGCCCTATAGATATCAACCAAATGCATATCGTCCGAGACCCCATGCAGGAAAAACCGATCAACTGCCAGGTACGTGTCACATGCAAAAATGCCGGTTTCGCCTATGATAATTTTCCCTATCCTCTCAAAGATGTCAACGGCGAGATCACCTTCCAAGACGGCCATTTAACCGTAGGGCCCATGCGAAGCCAACAAAAAGAATATACGCTCAATGTTCTATCTCAAGCCGATAACGATCATTTTAAAACCACCGTCACGATCAAAGACCTCACCGTGAATGACAAAGTCTATCAAGCGATGAGCGACGAACAGAAAAACATCTGGGATATGTTCTCACCCTCCGGTCGGGCCAACGCCACCTTCCTTTTCGACAAAAAGCTCACTTTTGAAAACAACACACCCAAGGTCACCGTAGAAAAATCGCTCGACATTGAATTGCTCGACATGGGCATTCTCTGCAAAGCCTTCCCTATCCCCTTATCCAATACCACCGGAACGGTTCTCTGGACTCCCCAAAAAACCAGCTTCGAGATCACCCAGGCTAACACCTCAACCGGCACACTGACCCTCGCCGGTCAGATAATCGGTCTCAAGGAAACGCCACATCCAAAAGATAACCTGATCGGTAATCCGGCCAATCAAAAACCAACCGTCCTGAACACCCCGGTCGCCCCCCTTCCCTATATCGCCCCGGAATTCGTCTGCGACCTGACCTTCAAAAACATTACACTGGATGATCAATTCGGCCAGTATCTCCCACTCCAGAATCGCAAAGCATTTGGTCAACTTAATCTAACCGGCCAGATCAACGGCCAGGCCAGACTGACCTCTCAAAAACCCATCACTTTCAATACCGATGACCCGCAATCTCTTATCACTGCCCTTGATTTTGATATTAACACCACCCTCACGCAAGGCCGCCTCCATCACGAAAAATTCCCCTACCCGCTTGAAAACATTCTGGCCGATTGCCGCCTGACCCCCGAGACATTAACCCTCCGGTCACTACAGGCCTCAAATCAAAACAACCTGATCACCGCCAACGGGCATCTCAGTTTCAAAGACGATTCAAACTTCCACATCGAATCGCAACGCCTGGAGCTCAACGATTCGCTTCGCCAGGCATTCCATAAGGTCAATCATTCTCTCTGGGACACGATCAACCCTGCCGGCGAGGTGAAACTCAACGCCGAGATAACCATACCCGCCAAAAACAAACACACACCGCCTTACTACCACGTTGCCATTGAACCCCTCAACAGTTCCCTTACCTTCTCCGGATTTAACTACCCCCTCACCAACATCACCGGCAAGATCATCGCCGAACCGGATCATATCACGCTCCACAATATCACTTCCTCCCAAAACAACGCGACACTCGTTGCCGCAGGCAATATCCACCTCAATGATCAAAGCGACAAAACCCGAATCAATTTTAAAACGGCGCACCTGCCCATCGACAAAAATCTCCACACCGCCCTGTCCCAAAAATGGCCACTGCTCAAGCCCACGTTAAAACAAGCCGGAACGCTGGATTTCAACCTGGCCCTCACCGGCAACCCCGCCAGGGAAAAAAACATCTGGAACCTCAAAGGTGAACTCGGCTTTGATAATGCTACACTTACAACCGACATTCCACTCGAGAATATCAGTGGCCGTATCAAGGCGGATACCCAAATCAACACCTCTACAAACAAATTCACCTTCACCGGCGAACTTCTGGACACCCGTCTGCATATCCTCAAACGCCCCCTGACCCACCTGGAGGCCGAAAACATCACCTACCACGACCCCAACAGCCAGCTGACCCTCTCCAATATCAGTGGGAACCTGTGCGGCGGCAATATCATCGGCAATATCCAGATCAACCAGAACAATGACCACTTATGTCATAACATCGCCCTGAAATTCCTGGAGGCGGACCTGGACAAACTCATCAATGCCCCCGGCGGCTCGAAACAAAAAACAAAAAAACTTCAAGGAAAATGTAATGGCGCATTGAGTCTTTCCAAATGCAACGCCAACGCCTCCTCGCAAGGCCGTTTCTCAGTCCTCATCAAAGACGCTACGTTATGGAAGCTGCCCATTACCGCCCAGCTCCTCAATATTCTAAACCTCTCGCTGCCCGGCCAGGCCTCTTTCGACCAGGCCCGGATCACCGGGGACATCAACGACAACATGACCCGCTTTAATGCGATCCAACTGACCAGCAACGCCCTGACCCTTACCGGCATCGGAACCATGACCGGTCCGTTCGGCCCGCATCCGGATAAAGGACGACTCAACCTGGCCTTTCAGGTGGACAACCCCCAATACATTAAAAACGTCCCCATTCTGGACAGTTTCCTGAAAATCTGGAAACCGGAACTTGTCAAAGTCAGCGTCACCGGAACCTTTGACGACCCGGAAGTCAAATCTACAGCCCTGCCCTCCCTGGAAGATGCGATTCAGAAATTCGGTCCGACAGCCCCCCTGGACTCCAAAACAAAAAGCCAATAATTCCAAACGCAATATCCAAAAGTGGTGTCAGTGTCATTCCTGGCGTGTCGGGAATTGAGGCCCGTTTCCCGCATCTTTAAGGGCATATTGAAAAATTCAGGAACACGGTAATGACGTTGTTCCAGGGTTTATCAATCAAAATCGGCTGACAGATCGTCGGCATGGCGATATTGCTCATAGAATCGTTTTATCTGGTGGGGCAGCGTTCTTCCAATAGAAAGCGGCGGGATATCCTCTTGTCCAAAAAACTGGACATCGCTGGTTTCATTGCTGGTTTTGGCGGCCCCGCCGACGATTTCACACAGAAAGAACATTTTATAGATATTGAAAGGATAGGGTGGGGTGTGACCTTGTTTATTTCGGTCAAAAACCGACAAAAGCCGGACAGCGCGAACCTTAAAGCCCGATTCTTCCCAAACCTCCCGCTCGACGTTTTCACTGGGGGTCATGCCATTATCGCACCAGCCGCCAGGCAATGTCCAGCCGCCATCTTCGATCTCTCGAACGAGCAGAATTTTTTCCTCTTTGAAAATAACACCGCGACAATCCACCTTCGGCGTCGGGTAGCCGGTATCGTCTTGAAGCATTTTCCGGGCCGTATTGGCTTCCAGGTCGGTATGATGGGCGATGATCTCCGTAGCGATTGCCTGAATATCCCCATGACGCTTCAACTCAAACTCATCACGCGCATAGGTTTTACCGGTCTGGGCAATCGCCTTCAAACGCGAAACAACATGGAACCAGTCAAATAGCATAGCATGACACCTCCAGGGTTATGGCTCTAGTCCACCGATTTTGCCGGTTCCTTAAATCGCGGCAAATCCAGGCTGTCATGCTGCTGTAAAACACCTTTGCCATAATCATCGTTCGGTTTGGCATTGCTTTCCTTACGCATTTCATTGGTCATCCGCAACATTTCTTCGGGCGTCTGCAAAATATGGGGGGTAATAAAAATGATCAATTCGGTCTTCACCTTTTTATGCGAGCTGTATTGAAACAACCAGCCCAGCAGGGGAATGTCCGACAACAAAGGGACCCGCCGATCATTTTCCACTATTTCCTCACCGATAAATCCCCCCAGGCATATCGTCTGGCCGTCCCGAACACGCACCGTCGTTGTCGCGTTCCGGTGGGTTAATACCTGCGGATCAAATGCACTGGTGATCTGATATGTTTCAGCACTGATTTCATTGATATCCTGAATGATATTCAGTGTCACATAATTATCAGGATGGATCTGGGGGGTCACCGTCAATGTCGTTGCGACATTTTTATAGATCACATCGCCCCCGGAGAGACCTTCCAGGCTCACGCGCAATTTCGATAATGTGGGCACATCCTTGCCCAGGGAAAACACCGCCTTGCTGTTATCCTTGGTCGTAATATAAGGCCGAGACAACACCTCCACCTTCCCGGTCTCCTGCAAGGCTCGCATAAACATCGTCAGATTGTCGCTGATCAACTGGTAGCTCAATCCGGTCTTGATGATATCGGTATTTAAATCCCCCTGGACCGTAAAGGGGATCGTCTCATTTTTCCGCTCAACGTCACCGGTAAATGTAAAATCAACCCCCAGGTCTGTCACATCATCCAATTCGACCTGCGTGATATACACATCAATAAACAGCTGCTTTCGGGGTTTATCCAGCTTATCGATCAATTCCAGCAGTTTGGGGAAGTTCCGTGACAAGGTATAGATCATCAAGCCGTTATGCTCCGGGTCAGGCACAATGGTAAAGTCCTTGACCTCCACCAGGGAGATCGAACGACTCAATCGATCGGCAATACTGGGGTCTTCCACCCCCGCGCCCAGCAGTGATTCCCGTATCATATCCAGGGCCTGACTATCGCGCCCATCCCCCTTCTCATCACCGCCCTGACGGACATCTGTGAGTTCGGCGGGCAACGGTGCCTGTTTAGCCGCGGTATAAACGGCCGTGAGGAGACTGGCCGTTTTGGCCGCATCGGCATAGGCCAGGGGGATATATCGCAATTCCTTCTGGTCGACATCAAATTTCTTTTTCAACTCATCGATCTTTGTAAAAATCGCCTCATCTTTACTTGAAATGATTAAAATATTATTCGGAGCAACACTGGAAATAAATTTATCCACCAGGGTCGTATCTTTTCCTAATATCACCTCAAATTCAACGGCCGCCAGATATTTCAGCTCGATAAATCGGCGGTACATCGGCGGGGCCGGAGGCTCAATATCCAGTTCCGCCACATCCTTGATGACTTCCGCGACCACCGGGGCAGGCCCCACCACCACAATACGGCCAAACTGCGGATGTTTGGTGATCAAACTCACTTTAAATATATTATCCTCCGGCCGCCCCTTCGGATCGGTTAGATAGACATCCTGCAGATATTTCACCACCTGGTCGACCGACGCATACTTCAACATAATATCCGTTTTAACCGTCGGCACATCGGACCGCGACGCGCTCATCCCACCATTTCCCGTCACCGAAACGTCCAGTTCCTGCTCCTTCACATATTTCATCATCTCCTGAACAACAGCCTTGGGGCCCTGCACGATCACCGCCCGCTGATGAGGATGCACCTCGATCAAACTGGGCTTGCGAACCTTTTCATCCCCTTTGGCCCCCGGGCCGTTCATAAACCGCTTTTTGAGAATATCAACGATCTTCTGCGGGTCGGCATTCACCAGCTTGATCACCGAATCATCCATATCCTTGACCGGTTCGATCAAAATAACTTCCCCCTGCACCCTGGCCGCCATCGACTTGCTCACCAACGCCTCATTGAGCAGAAACAACATCCCCTTCAGATTCACTTTACCGTTACTGATCAAAGACATCTTCCCCACCACCTGTTCAGCCCCCTGGAACTGAACCTGGTACAAGCCCGAGAGCATCTGGAACAACTGTTTGGCTTCTAACTCCGGATAAAACAAACTGGCCACGACCTCGGTCTTATCCGAACTGCCCGGTTTGGTGGCCGCCGCGGGAGCCGGCTTGGCATCTTGGCCATAAAGGATCGACACGTCACCAGAAACCGCCAATACACAAAATAATAACACAACCCATCTCACATGGCATTTCAATACAACTGATTTTAATAAGTGACTCTTCAAAGTTTTAGCTCCTGACGAATTGTTAACGTTCGCACTTTTCTGTATACGAATTCCTGGCAGGGTTTTGCCCTGCAAATGAATCATGGTTACTTTCGAATGCAATCTATCACAATAAAAAAGTACAAATAGACTCTCTAATTTTCATGACACATCAAATATGCATAATCCTGCCGCCTTGGTCAACGTATTCGGTCTTGAAATGGAATACTCTTTACCAGGCGCGTGGGACCGTCTTTCCCGTAAATGGTCATCTCGACGGTTAATTGATAATCACCCGGCGGCAGCGTCTCCCCGCCCCAGTCCAGTCGAAAAACATAACTGTCCAGCAGCCCCGTCTTGATCCAATACCCCGCCAGGGCCTCACGCGGCACGGTCCACGATCGCAGCGAACGCCCAGGACTCGCAGCCTCCTCTCGCTTTGGGTTATTGTACAATCGAATCGTCATCCAGGCATCTATCACTTTGGCGCGATAGTCTCTCCCCAATGGCGTCACCCACAAAACATAGCCATCCACCCCCAGGGGGGCACGGAAATCCCGCCCCCGGTTATCATACCGCAAGACAACTTCAACCTCCCGCCGGCCACCATGGCGGGTTTTCTGCGATTGATCCGCCCCTGGCGACTTGGACACCGTCTCTGCCGTCACGGGCCATAACGGCTCGCCCAGTTTGGCGGGCGTGGCATTATGGCTTTGCCCGCACCCCACCAGCACCCACACCATGGTGGCAACAAAGAGCCCGCCCTGGCCCATCGCCCTGATTGTATCAAAACTCTTAATCATCATGTTAGCTTTTGCACTTTTTGTCCCCTGACCTCTTGCCTGGCAGGGCGCTGTCGCACAATATAAATATTGGTGACTTTCGGATGCAAGCCTGAAAGCACTTACAATAATGCATCTCACTTGTCAGACGTGCCCATGGCGTCACAATACTTTTAGCCCTGGCATCTGACTTATTCTCGCGGGCTCGCCTCAATAATAAACGCCGGTTCATCGATCAGTTTCAACCACAAGTTGCCCTCTTCGATCTTTATCACTTCATAGTCCCCCAGCCAGTCCCCCACGCCC
>JAIPFO010000215.1 GCA_021736565.1 Phycisphaerae bacterium
CAATAACCGTGCCGGTCGTTTCCTGTAAACGACGAATTCCTTTGCCGCCTGGGCCAATGACCGCACCGATCATATCGACCGGAATCTTCACTTGAATGATCTTCGGTGCATAAACACTCGTCTCCGGACGCGGCGATTCCATAACGCCCAGCATCACCTTGAGGATCTGCATGCGAGCATCATGGGATCGCTGGAAGGTTTCCCGGATGAGGTCCATCGACAGGCCATGAGCCTTCAGATCAACCTGGATACCGGTAATCCCCTTTTGTGTACCGGCGACCTTGAAATCCATATCGCCATAATGATCTTCTTCACCCAAGATATCAGTAATCAGCACATAATCATCGCCATCGCTGATCATACCAACAGAAATACCGGCGACCGGCCGTAAAATCGGAACACCCGCATCCATCATCGCCAGGGTCCCGGCACAAACCGAGGCCATCGAACTGGAGCCGTTAGATTCTAAAATTTCACTGACCAGTTTAATGGTGTATGGAAAATCTTCAACAGACGGAAGAACCTGTGCCAGAGATTTCTCTGCCAATGCACCATGGCCAATCTCACGACGACCCGGGCCCATAATCCGACGAGCCTCACCCACGCAGAATGGCGGGAAGTTATAATGCAGCATGAAGCTCTGTGTAAACTCGTCACGCAAGCCATCGACACGCTGTTGGTCAGAGACGGTACCCAATGTCGCGGTGACCATCGCCTGGGTCTCGCCACGGGTAAACAACGACGAACCATGGGTCCGCGGTAAAAATCCGACTTCACCACTTAATACGCGAAGCTCTTCATTGCCTCGCCCACCACTAGGATGGCCGGCCATGATCTGATCGCGAAGAATCTTTTCCTCAAAATCATCCTTGGCCATCCGGATCAATTCTTTGCTATACTTCCAGTCAGCTTCCTGACCTTCCGGACACAGCTCAGCTTTAAATTCATCGAACATCGCATTCATCGTGGTATAGCGTTCCTGCTTACCGACAATGGCACGAGCCGCGATATAGTCTTCTTTATATTTTGATTCCAACATGCCGACCAGCTCGGAGGTGTCGGGAATGTCAAATTCCGCTTTGACCTTGCCACACTGTTCAGTCAGCTCATTGATCATGTCACAGATGGCGCCAATCGTCTTATGGCCAAGCTCAATCCCTTCGGCAATCTTCTCCTCAGGCAACTCTTTGGCCGCCACTTCGATCATATTGATCTCGTGGGCATGACCTGCCAGAACCATTTCCATATCACTGGCATCACGTTCATCATGAGTGGGGTTAATCACAAATTCGCCATCAACCAACCCGACGCGAACAGCTCCAAGAGGTTCTTTGAACGGGATATCTGATATGGCCAGACACGCCGAGGAACCGATCATCGCCAGAATATCCGGGTCATTCTGTTCATCCGCAGACAACACCAGCGTCTGGATCTGCACTTCATTATAATACCCCTTCGGGAACATGGGGCGAATCGGACGATCGATCATACGCATCGTCAGGATCTCTTTGGTCGTCGGACGACCTTCACGTTTCATAAAACCACCAGGAAATTTACCTGCGGCCGCTGTTTTTTCGCGATAATCAACGGTTAAAGGGAAAAAATCGCACCCTTCTCGTGGGCCAGCGCCAACAACTGTCGCCAGGACAATCGTATCAGCATAACGCACTAAAACGGCGCCAGAGGCCTGCTTGGCCAATTTGCCGGTTTCAATGGATAACGTTCTTCCCGCTATTTCTTTTTCGACTTTATACACTACTGTCATTTCTATCATTCCTTACATGTCAAATTTCTTTTTCGATTCCCAATACAACAATACACTGCTCTACTTACAACTAATTTCAATGGCGACGTCAAAAATCAATATTGACGCTTAAAAATGTTGATTAAGCACAAAAATACCAACACGGCAAAAAGCGGATGATATTGGAGTCTTTATTTACTTACGCAAGCCCAATCGGCCAATGACCTCGATATAACGGGCCCGGTCATTTTTCATTAAATATTTGAGAAGACCACTACGCTTTCCAACCATCTGCAACAAACCACGACGGGATGCGTGATCTTTTTTATGGATCTTAAGATGCTCGGTCAAGTCGATAATCCGGGCCGTCAGAATGGCAATCTGTACCTCTGGCGAGCCTGTATCTCCGTCGTGAATGGCATAGTCTTCAATCGTTTTCTGTTTAATTTCCTTGGTGATCATAACGTGTCCCTTCCCCAGTTAGCCCGAACAACGGAACCAACGAGAATAGAAGTAGTATTCAATAAGACACCATACCCAAAATAAGCACTCTATCTGGCACTCTACTTTCAGTATCAATGTCTAATAAGCGTAAAACACTTTACGCCATATATTTATATATACACATATCGCAATTTTAAGAATATGACAGTATACCTTCAATAGATCAGATAACAAGAGAAAACTCTACCATTTATGCATAATTTCTAAAAACGTACCATTAAACGGTATAAATAACTCATAAACCTTTTCTAACAAAAGACTTATAATATTCCTTGCTTTCTGAAAACACATCGCCGACTATGGACTCACTGACCGGATCACGCAGCCCTCATCATCACTGACAATCCGCTCGCCAGGACGAACCACAAGAAATTCCATCTCGCACCAATCACCCGCCACCAACTGCTCAAAAAGTCGCATATTTCCCTTTATCCGGTTAAATTCAAGTTTTTTCACCCTGGCCTCCTCTTGGGCCAGCTCAATATAGTCCTTATCAAGTGGCAGGCCCATTTCAATATATGAAATCCGTTCATAATTTTGAACCCAATCCCCCATACTCTCCATGATATATTTGGCGTTTACTTCGCCATATTGGGCCACATATTCTTCATAGGTTTTATCCAGCCCCAACTGCGTCATTACTGAATCTTCGCCATAGTCGTCACGTTCCATCCAACCCGTGGTACGGTAATAACAACCAGGATTCTCGGAGAAATAGGAGGCGTAAGACTCTTGTGAGCCAAAAAAAAGCGTAATGCAATCATGTCCACGCGGGATAACCAGTGGAATCGCAGGGGCCGTCAAACCAACCACCCCATCATTGCACCGTCCATATCCCATCAAAATGGCGTCATACTGGTCCGTATCGACTTCATCAATCGTCTTCTGGATCTCAGCGGCCATCTTTTTCTGCCCCGCGTCATGCAGCCCCTTACGCAAAAATTCTACGTCAACAACATGTCGCCCCTCAGCAATGGCTAAATGGAACTCCCGAGCAAGAACCTCACAAGAAATCAATTTAAACCGCTTCTGACCCGGTAACGTCAAAGGCTTCGTATCTACACGCTTCTCCATATAAATCCAATCTTCATTCCCATCTCAAAAATCAATCCGGCCAATGCCGGAGCAACCTTTAAGACGCGGAAAACGGGCTAAAAAACTTATGACACGAGCGTCAATCCTTATTTTATGCCAAAATCTCTAGCCACTTCTTCGGCATGATACGTCAATATAATATCAGCACCCGCCCGTTTAAATCCCAGTAAAATTTCCATCGTTACGGCCTCAGCATCAATCCACCCCTGCGCGCCGGCGGCTTTAACCATTGCGTACTCCCCTGAAACATTATACACCGCGGTCGGCAGGCCAAAAGTCGCCTTGACATCGTTAATGACATCCATATAGGCCAATCCAGGCTTCACCATGACAATATCCGCCCCTTCCACCACATCCAGCTCAACCTCACGGATCGCCTCAGCACGATTCGCACAGTCCATCTGATGGGTGCGCCGGTCGCCATATTTCGGGGCCCCGTCGGCGGCATCTCGAAACGGCCCATAAAATGAGGAGGCATATTTGGCTGAATAAGCCATGATCGGAATATGATTAAAATCTTCCATGTCCAGAGCCTGTCGTATTGCCGCGATCCCCCCATCGATCATCCCGGAAGGAGCCACCATATCCGCACCCGCCATCGCATGAGAGACCGCCTGCAAGGCCAGCTTCTCCAGCGTCGCGTCGTGGTCCAATACCATCTCACCCCCCCGATCAACCATAACCCCGCAATGCCCATGACTGGTATATTCACAGAAACAAACATCCGTGATCAACATCATCCCCGGGCACGCCTGCTTCATCGCACGCAATGCCTGCTGAATGATCCCACCCTGATCATCCCAGGAATCTGAGCCTTGCTCATCCTTAACCTTCGGGATCCCAAACAGCAATACCGCTCGAAGTCCCAGATCGTAAAGCTCTTGAATATACGCACAGGCATTTTCGACTGAATACTGAAACTGCCCCGGCATGGATTTAATCTCATTTTTGATATTCTCGCCGTGATGCACAAATATCGGCTGCACCAGGTCGCTCAGCTCAACCTTATTCTCACGAACCATCCCCCGAAAAACTTCATTGCCCCGCATACGACTCAATCGCATCTCTGGAAATCCCATTAGATTCTCCTGTCATATATGTTTTTTGGACGCCTGCGTCCCTTTTGTAATGATTGTGTCATAAGTCTAGAGGACACCTGAAAACGTCAGTGAAAAGCCAGAATGGCGTCTATTTTATTAATTTTGAAATCTCACGAAATGATTCATGTTTACTACTGCCGGTCATCTCTAATATCGCCGCCTCGACGGTGGTCATCACCACCCCCCCACTGCGCATCCGCTTGAGGGCCACCTTGCCGTCACGGGGTTTTCGCGAACTCACCGCGTCAACCGCCAGGTAAGGCTGCTTGCCCATCGCCATCAAGTCAAATGCCGTCTGGGCGACACACACATGCGTTTCAATACCCATGATCAACACCTGGTCACGCCGAGATTCGGCCATCGCGTCACAAATCGCACTATCTCCGCAACAGCTAAACGCCACCTTGTCATAAACCAACGCACCCGCCAACGAATCTTTCAACGCATCAACCGTCTGGCCTAATCCCTTGGGATACTGCTGCGAAACGATAACAGGCAGGCCCAAAAGATTGGCCGCCTCGATCATAACCTTTGACCGCTCTACAACCCGGTCCATCTCATCGATAGCCTTGACAAACGCCTCCTGAATATCCACGACCAGTAAAACACATCGTTCCGCACTCAATAATTGTTCATGCCGCATTGGCTAAATCTCCACTTTCATCAATAATTCCCACGTTAAAAGTTATATTTCAGCTTTCAAATCGCTTTGAAGAAGCGGAAATATAGATGCCAAATATACCTGGGACGCTGGCGTCTATAGTAATAGTATAATAAGAATTGTAAGCGATTTGTTTGATCATTACAACTGATCTTTTCAAAACAAGCCATCGGATAAGCAGCATGGCCAGACCCCATCCAGCGGCATCAATCTTTCGCTACCGTCAAAACCACCGCCGAAATTCGCCGGGCCCCTGCCCTTTTCAGAGCATGCCCTGCAACTTTCAGGGTCGTCCCCGTGGTCGTCACATCATCGACCAGGCAAATATGCTTACCCTGAAAATTCGCGTCCGGGCGGGCGGCAAAGGCCCCCTTCAAATTTCCCTTTCTAGCCGAGGCCGATAAGGACACCTGCGGCCGGGTATTCCGTACCCGCAGCAGGTCATAGCTCACAGGCTTCAATATCCCCTGCCGCTTGAGTTCTCGGGTGATTTCACGCACCAGCAATTCCGATTGATTATAACCCCGCGTCAAAAAACGTCGCCAGTGCAATGGTACCGGCACCAGGATATCAATATCATCTAACAGCCTATCACCCATCATCGCCGAGGCCATCATCCCCCCCCAAAAACGGTCCAACCTGCTCTGACCCCGAAATTTAAACGATAAGATCAATGACCGTAAAACATCCTCATAGCCGCCAACTCGAATCACCCGCGATACCACCGGCCGGGTGTTATGACACCGATGGCAGACACCATCGATCAGCTCATATGGCCCTGCCGGAAGACCACAAACCGGACACGCCGAACTGAGCAACCCTTCACGCAATACCGCCCAGCACTCGCTGCAAATAATGTCACTTCCAGCCAAAAGCTCCTGATGACACACCTCACAGCACGCTGGGCATACCATCTCCAGTAAACTGCCCGGCACCGATCGCATGAAGACCCAGCTGCTTTTGAGCACCCCACCCCGCTTCAATTTGTGTTTAGCCCTTAAAAACATAATCACCAATCATACGGAAATACCACACGGACGTCAAAACACAATCCACCAGCCAGACATTTTTATTGACAAACCCCGTAACCACTTGTTAAATAACCCCTTAGTTAACGCCAACGTCCTAAGTTTTTTGAAGCGTTGCCCCGGGTGTCTAAACGACATTTTTACGCGTCAACACCGACTTTTGACCAGGCCATATTATTTGCAACCAATAAATTACCCTAACTCCAGATTTCAAATAAAATTCATGGTTTTCACACTCCATCGATATATTTTTAAAGACCTTTTCAAAGCGTTTACGCTCACAACGATCATTCTTTCGTTTGTGATGGGCCTGGGCGTCATGCTAAAGCCGCTCCGTGACTTCAGCATCGACCCGGTCCACGTCCCGGAGATGATCTTCTGCACACTCCCGATCACCATGACCATGGCCATCCCCATCGCCGCCCTGATGGCGACCACCCTGGTCTATGGACGACTTGCCTTCGAAAATGAAATTACCGCCTGCCGAAGCAGCGGCATCGGCCTGCTGACCCTGATATACCCCGCACTCATGCTGGCCTTACTGGTCGGCATGATCACCTTAC
>JAIPFO010000216.1 GCA_021736565.1 Phycisphaerae bacterium
GTATCTTCGCCGGAGTTTCTAACGAAGAAGTTGACTTTGATGGCGCTAAACTGCTGATCAATGGCAAAGAAATGGCTATACCGGGTACGTCTGTTCCTGATCCGTATACCATTAATTTGAAGTTGGCTGTGACCCTCGAAGGCGAAGGAACTGTTTATGATTCCTTGGTCATTGATGTTTACGATGACGCCTGTTTAGCTGCCGCGGGAGCTGATCCGGCATTTACAACAGACGTGGGCGATATTAACGGGGATTGTATCACCAACCTGGAAGATTTTGCTTACATAAGCGCATCCTGGCTGGTTGATTACAGTCCGACAGGTGCGATTGCCAAACCTGTAGAAGAATCTGAAGAATAGAGTTAATCTGTTTTTCAGTTGAAGTTTGTACCCATCGGGCATCCGGGACTATTTCCGGGTGCCCGATTTTTTTTGGGTGGGGGTAATAGATGTGCAGCAGCGGGATATGGACTAATATGTCTGTAATTCATCCAAGGGAGATTTTTAAGCTTGCCATTCTGATGAATGCGAACTCAATTGTTCTTGTTCATAACCATCCGTCAGGTAATGCCTTCTGCTACCCTCTATCATAGAAAGGAAGAATTCGGAGTGCCCAATTGTATTGAAAAAAAAGACAAATATACCAACTGTTACTGCAGCGATTCCCACGTGAAGTCGGTGTTGTGTAGTCGAATTCCACAAACTGCTTTCCGCAAAAGATTACAGGAAATTAAAGGTGTCCGATACCAATGGCACTGTCATGTGTTTATCGTGGTGTGCGCGCACCTTGGATTATTCGCTCGACCACTATTTTTCAAAAACTTAGCCAAACGTTAACGGTTTTGGCCTTCCCTGGCCGAAAATATATATAACCTCCCTGGCTTTGTACGCATTTTTAAAGCCAGAGAGGTTTACAATGGTTACGAGTTTATTACAATCTGCTAAAAAAAGCAATCTTGGATTTTCTGTGTTTGACCAACTTTCATATTCAGACAGCTCACTGCCATTTGGCAACGTTCTCTCCGCGGACCGTGTCAGGGAAATATTCGCCGAGCAGGACGCTCTCTTTGGCACTGGGGACAACGATGTCTGGAATGCCGGGGTGACATTATGGTCATTTATCAGCCAGGTTCTGCAGGACGGCCAGCAGCATTCATGCAATGCGGCTGTCACCCGTGCGATCCGATATATGGTCGAGCGTGGCATGGAGCCACCGAGCCCGGACTCGGGTGAATATTGCCGGGCTCGGAACAAGCTCAATGTCAATGTGCTCCGGCAACTCGTTCTTGAGATTACCCAGAACATATCGTTGTCAGCTCCTGATCACTGGCTCTGGCATGGGCGAACGGTAAAACTGGTCGACGGTTTTACGTTTACCATGCCGGATACGCCGGAAAATCAGGAAGAATTTCCCCAGGCAAAAACGCAAACGCCCGGCGTGGGGTTTCCCATTGCCCGGGCCTGTGTGGTTCTTTCGCTTGCTACCGCTTGTATTGAAGATATTGCGATCGGCCCTTATGCTGGCAAGGAAACTGGCGAGACGGCCTTATTGAGAAAACTCCTCGGCGGCTTTAAGCCGGGAGACATTATGTTGGCAGACCGTTATTATTGCTCCTATTTCATGCTGGCCATATTGAAATCGCGCGGCGTAGATGTCTGTATGCGACTTCATCAGCTTCGCCAGACAGATTATACCAAGGTAAAATGGCTGGGCAAGAATGAATATATAGAAACCTGGCATAAACCTCAAAGAGCCAAATGGATGAGCCAGGAGCTTTACGATTCTCTGCCCAAGACAATGAAACTCCGTGTGGTTGCCTTTGACAGTACTACAGACGATCAAAAGGAACCGCTCATTGTCGTTACCACGCTGCTTGACCACAAGCAGTATCCGGCTCATGAGACAGGCGGGCTGTATGGCTATCGTTGGCATTCTGAACTTGATATTCGTTCGATCAAGGTGTCGTTAAAAATGGACTATTTATCGTGTAAATCACCGGAGATGATTCGCCGTGAACTCTGGACGATATTGCTGGCGTATAATATGGTCCGTCTGGTCTGTGCCCAGGCGGCCGCGGTCCATGACAAGCTGCCCTGGCAAATGAGTTTTACTCTTGCTGGTAATACGCTGTTGTCGCAATGGATGCACCCGGTACCAGAATCAATTCGGGAAGAACTGGGCGTGTACTTCCTTGAACAAATTGCCCGCAACGAAGTCGGCAATCGCCCTGGCCGGATCGAACCGCGGGTGATTAAACGCCGCCCCAAAAGTTATTCGCTGATGACCAAGCCGAGAGATCAATACAAGTAAGCAAGTGCAATGAACCATACTCTTGTGAGAAAGTGAGGTAAAGGGTAGTAAAATATGAAATTCCCTGACCATAAAATTCATCAAGAATGCCCGCAACCATTGCGCGCCATCACCGTCCAAAGCAGAATATGCTACCTGGACCAGCTCAATCTAATTGTCAAAGAACACGCGGGATCTGTAACCAGCACAAAATCAAGGACTTACGAATGACAGTGCCATTGGTGTCCGATACATTTAATTTCCTTGGGAAAACGCCAATGCAAACATTCCTGGACTCGATTCCGCTGGCGAAAGAAAAAATGATAAATCAGACCGGACAGACAGGTGAACCTTTAGCCTGTGTCAACTAATGTGTCTGTCAGGTCAAGTAGTGGCTAGTACACATAAAAAAGGCGTGAGCGCAGCGAACACCACAACTTGGTTATTGGATGTTCCGTGTTCCGTGTTCCGTGTTCCGTGTTGAGTGTTGAGTGTTGAGTGTTGAATATTCAATTTTTGGCTTTTCGTTCTCTCTACATCTCTTCAAAAGAAAATACATTTTGGTTGCGGCTTGACCGCCCTAAGAAAATTCGTGGCTAAAAATTCTTCTCTTAATTTCCTACCTTCGTGATCTTCGTGTTCTTCGTGGTGAACCTCATATATTTCTTGATTTTCAACTCTTAACTCTTAGTTCATAGTTCTCACCACCAGCGCACCACCCCAACGCAAAATCAAAAAAAATATCCACCCCCAAAAGCCTGTCCCCAATAAAAACTTGCGCCCAAAAATCACGAAATTCCCGGCCTTAACAATTACTCAACCATTGAGTAAATTAGCGCAGCTGCCAAAATGACAGCCCAAAAAGACGAAAAAAATCGTTCAAAAACGAAAAATTTCGATCAATTTCCAGCCGAAAACGAAAAAAACCACTCAAAAATCCCCCAAAAAATCCCCAATTCCCCGCCACTGCGCTAATCCAAACTACCCATCTTACCAAATCCGGCCCGCTCAACCCAAGAAAAACAAGCCCAAAAAATCCCATTAACCTCCCAAATCAGAAGTCATTTTCCCTCTTAAAAGTCACACTTTAAAAAGTAGAAGCCAGCGTCAAAAAAAATGTTGACGCTGGCGGCTGGCTTATTTTTTTTCGATTCGGTAGAGGGTTGTTTCTGTTCGGATGATGAGGCCGTTTTTGTCGATGGCGGGGGTGGCGTAGGTTTTTTCTTCCATGTCATTTTCAGCCAGCTTATTGAACGTTTTGCCTGTTTTTATTACCGTTACGAGGCCTTTTTCGCTGGTGATGTAGATTTTCTTACCGTCTGAGACGGGGGATGCTGAATAGGCGCCTTTGATCCTTTCCTGCCAGTGGAGGGTGCCGGTGAGTGCGTCGAGGCAGGTTATTTTGCCGCCATCTTCGACGATGTAGAGTTCGTGGCCGATGAGCAGGGGGGTTGGTGATTTGGGGCCGTCTTTGGCGAATTTCCAGGCGACGTGTGAGTCGGTGACATTGCCTTTACCGCCCGGGCGCAGGGCATAGACGGCCTCGTCGCCAAATCCGCTACTGACAAATACCATCCCATGGCCACAGATGGGCCGGGGGGTGACCGAATAGCCAAGGCCGTAGTCGACCCGCCATAATTCCTTACCGTTCAAGGGGTTATAACCCCATACGGCCCCACTTCCCGGGCTGACGATCTGCTTTTTACCCGCTACTTCCACTACGGCGGGGGTGCAGAATGAGAAATTATTTTTCGCCTCGGTCTTTGTGCGTGGTGTTTTCCAGGCGACCTGGCCGGTATCCTTGTTGACCGCTGCGATAAAGGGGTTCTCCTCGGCATCGCAGTTGAAGATCAGGTTATCACCCACCAGGACGGGCGAACTGCCTGTGCCGTGCATGGGTTTGTACTTAAAGGCGTTCATTTTCCACTTTATCTGGCCGTTCAGGTCCAAACAGGCGGTTCCCATGTGTGCAAAATGGGCATAAATCCGGCCATCGCATACCAGCGGCGTTGCACTGGCATGGCTGTTTTTAGGGTGTTTAATGCCTTTTCCGCGTGGTGCGAATACTTTCTTGTCCCAGTCGATCGTCCCTGTCTTGGCGTTCAGGCACACCACTCGCAGTGCCCGCGGGTCGCCGTCTTTATCTTCTGTGGCAACCGTTACAAAGACTTTGCCATCGGAAACGACAGGCGATGACCATCCCTTACCCTTAATTTTGACCTTCCAGGCCACATTTTCGGTTTTGCTCCACTTGACCGGGAGCTCAGAATCGGGGATGACACCTATGCCGTTGACCCCTCGGAATTCGGGCCAGTTGCCCATGGCAACACCGGCGATACAAAAAATTCCGATCCAGCCGGTCATAAAAGATTTTAAGTTCGTAGTCATTGTGTCTCCTGTATGGTCTATCATTATAAAATGCGGTTTTTAGTGTTGAAATCTCGTAAGTTGCTCTAATAAGCCATCCATATCTTCTTGCGTATGCTCGCTCATGAGGGATATTCGCAGTCGGCAGCTTTGGGGTTTTACGGTAGGGGGGCGTATGGCGGGAACCATGAATCCCGCATCATATAGCAGTTTTGATGCTTCTAAGGCCCTTTGGGGCTCGCCAAGGATGACAGGGATAATATAACTTTCTGAATCGCCAATAGCCAGCCCTAAATCCCTGCATTTGTCACGAAAATAGCTGGCGTGAGTAATCAACCGCTTTGCCCGCTCCGGTTCGGCGGCGATGATATCCAACGCCGCCTCGGCTGCCAGGCAATTTACCGCGGGGATGCCGGTTGTGAATATGAACCCGCGTGCCCTGTTGATGAGGGTGTCGATGATTGTCTGCGAGCCGGCCACGAATCCACCGCTGCCGCCGAGGGCCTTTGAGAGGGTTCCAATGTAAATGTCCACTGCGCTAAGAACTTCCATTTTTTCGGCCAGACCCGCTCCTTTTGGGCCAAAAGTGCCGATGGCGTGGGCCTCATCAACCATTAGAACCGCGTTATAGTGCGCTTTGATCTGGGCTAATTCCACCAGGGGGGCTATGTCGCCGTCCATGCTGAAGAGTGAATCGGTTATGATAAATGCCCGCTTGTAATCGCGTCGATCCAGTAACTTGGTCAGCTTATCCAGCTGGCGATGCCCCCAGGTTCGCCATGTGCCCCTGGCGCTTCGTACGCCGTCGACAATCGATGCGTGAACCTGCTTGTCGATCGCCAGGAGATCACCCTCCCGGCTCAGGGTGGTTAATATCGCTGTGTTTGTTGCGTAACCACTTGTAAATACAAGGCTTGCCTCTTTACGGAGCCATGAAGCCAGCCGGTGTTGTAACGATTCGGCGGGTACATTATTCCCGCAGATCAGACGCGAGCCTCCCGCGCCAAACCCCCACTGGTCGGCCGCATCCTTTACCGCCTGGATCAGCCGGGGATCGTTGGTGAGCCCGAGGTAGTTATTGGAGCAAAAAGCCAGCTTTTTACACCCCCCAACAACGATCTCCCGTCCGCAACCCGATTCCAAAACCGGCATCACACGGTGCATTCCCTGCTGTTTAAGGGCTGTCAATTCACTTTTATAGTCATTATCAAGCATATCAGCTTACAGTATAATCTTCCTGAGCGATTTTACAAGGTTGGCGCCAATATCCCGCCTTGATGGCCGGGGAAACAAAAACAGAAATAACATCTTAATATGAAAATGGGCAGAATGCATTGCACTCTGCCCATTGATGAGCGAATTATGGTGACGCGGGATTCTAAGTTCGATAGTGACGTTACGGTCTGAAATCCCGTTTAGCGGGCATTTTGGCAATGTAGCCTGCCAGGAGTTTGATGCTGTTTTCCAGGTCCGTTAGGGAGAGCATTTCAACCGGGGTGTGCATGTAGCGGTTGGGGAGGCTTAATAGAGCTGTTGCTGCTCCGCCGCGTGAGAGCTGTAATGCGTTGGCGTCGGTGCCGGTGGCACGGGGTTCGCCGGTGACCTGGTAGGCTATTTTAAGGCGTTTGGCGGTTTTGAACAGGTCTGCTTCGAGTATGGGGTTGATATTGGGGCCGCGATGGAGTACGGGGCCTTTACCGAGGGCGACTTCGCCGACTTTTTTGGGTTCGGATTCGGGGTGGTCGGTGGCGAAGCCGACGTCAATAGCGATGCCGACATCGGGTTTGACCGTGTATGAAGAGGTGATCGCTCCACGGAGGCCAACTTCTTCCTGAACGGTCGCAACGCCAGAGACGCAAACGTTTAGTTTCTTTTTGGACAGTTCCCGCATGACCTCGGCAACGATGAACGCCCCGGCCTTATCGTCACATCCGCGGGCGGCGAAGAGGTCAGCGCCCATTTTTTGATATTCTACGTCTAT
>JAIPFO010000217.1 GCA_021736565.1 Phycisphaerae bacterium
ATGATGGATTTTATTGCAAAGACCGTTGCCTCAGTGGCGAGGACACGATATTTTTTATGCGGATCGTTATCAATGAAAAAGTAATGATCATCGCCCCGCCGGAGGTACGGCACCATCGTGAAAACAGCGACCTCTCCAATGTCCTGCGTCCACTCTCACCGATAGTAACAACACCCGAGATCGTATTAGAGTATTGCCCGAAGGAAAAACGGGACTTGATGAGGCGTGTTATCGCCCGGTTGGCCTTGCGGAATGCGCGAAACCGGGTACGACGGACAGGACTCAAGGAGGAAGCACAAGCGTTACTCCATCGCTTCCCGGAAGCACAGTCATTCCGTTTTGAATATTATCGCTGTCGCTATGAAATGGCATTGAGCAGCATATTCCCATATTGGGTTAAGTTCAAATGCCTTGTGGGACCGCCGGTGCGATTATTTGTAAAAAAACTTGCCAGGCAATTGAAACGTCAGGATTTAATGATATGAAAGTAAGTGCCGTCATCCCGGTCTATAACAATGCCAGATTTATTGCCCGAACGTTAGAGAGCGTCCTGGCACAATCTCGCCCCGCCGATGAGATCATTGTTGTTGATGATGGCTCAACGGATAATAGCGCAGAGGTGATAAAAGGGTTTGGCCAGAAAGTACGCTATATTTACCAGGAAAATGCCGGGGCCAGTGCCGCCAGAAACACCGGGATCCATGCCGCAAAATATGAATGGATCGCGCTTCTGGATGGCGATGATGAATGGCTGGAAGATTACCTGAAACGACAAGTCGAATTATTAGAAGCAAATCCACAGCTGGTCTGGAGTACGGGTAATTACTTTACCTGCCTGTGTGATGAAAATCGCCGGTCGTCGAAGTTTCTTCCAGAAAAATGCCAGGCGATAATGAAAGATAAACAATATCATAAAAGTTATTTTAAGGCCTTTGTTGCCGAGGTGCATGGCTGGACGGGCACGATGATTATAAAAAAAGAAGTCCTGGTTAAAGCAGGGCTGTTTCGGTCGGGCCAGCTCAAGGCCAATGATATTGACATGTGGTTTCGTATTGCATATCGCTGGAAACAGATTGGGTGCCTGGCCGAACCGCTGGCGATCTATCACTTATGTATCCCTCAAAGCATTTCACGAAAATATGGCCCGAAGAGAGCAGAGATACACTGGGCATTGATTGAACGCCTTCTTGGACAGGCTCAAGAGCTGGACGCATTGACAGATTTCCAACCCTGTGCAACACACATGCTAAGGTGTTGGAACCGATCTGCTTTATTTCAGAAATCGCGTTATGATGAAATACGTCATACCCTTAAGAGGTTTGGCGATCTCTTCTCGTGGCGGTATAAAGTAACAATGCGGCTTCTAACTTTATCTCCTGCGATGACAGCTGGCGGTTGCCATTTGATTTCATATGTAATACGGAAATTAGATTTGAGGCGGCAAGTGGTCCGTAAACCGCAACGATAATCTACATCACGATCTTCCCAGACTGCTCTGCCTGAATAGTTCCTTGTACTGGTCTATGATTTGAGATATATCATTGGTCTGCTCGGCATAATGACGGCCGTTTTGACCATAGGCCTTTGCAATATCTGGAATCAACAACTGATTCAGCATCCTTACCAATGCTTCCCAACTGCCATCCGCACATAAACCGCATTTGTAGTGATTCAAAAAGTTATCCGGATTTACATGCAACGATAAAATAGGCGCTCCGCTTTTACACGATTGCACATAAGTATTGGGAAAACCTTCAGAGTCACTGGTATTAACGAAAATACGTGCACGCTGGAAATATTTGTCGATTTCATGAAAAGAGACTCTGGGGATAAACGTGAGATTAGGCGTATGCTTGGCCTGCTCGACAAGAGATTTATAATCAGTATCTCCCAGAGTTTTTTGACAGATCATGGTAAAGTGCTCTTCGGGCACCTGCCGGGCTAATTCGATAAATAACTCAGGCCGCTTGACCGCCGCACTGCGCCCAACCCATAATATCGTATCACGCTGAGTATCTTGGGCTGGTAACAAGCGGCTGCCATTGCGTATAACCGTGGAAGCAATACCTGTTGTGCGTAACATATTTTCAGCATCGCTATCATTTTGGGTAATAACCGCCTGGGCTTTTTTAAAGGCCCATTTAACAGCAAGCCCCCTGATTTTTTTCTGATTGAGATAAGTACCATCACATTCACGCGTACTAGCTGTACGATAGAGAAATATCCGATTAAAATACTTACAAAAATACGCATTTAGAAATGTACCCAGCGAACAGGCTTCACTCATATAGATCTGCGCATCCGCCTGCCGCATGGCTTTCCATATTCGACCGGCGCCCAGAAAAAGATTTTTCCCGACATTGACACTTTTATTCACTGTGACATTTTCCCAAACTTCCGCCTGTTCCTGACCGTAATCGCCGGTCACAAAAGAAACTTGAAAATCTGGGTCCTTGGCCAGCTCTGTTGATAACAAATAGAGATCAACTTCAGCCCCGCCAAAGATTGCATCAATGGCACTATTAAACAAAGGATAAGCCTTAAGTGAAATAAAACATACTCGAATAGGTTTATTATTCATCTTAGTTGTTATACCTGTTAAAGATTGCTTTATACTTTTCAATAATCATTTTAATATCATGATGCTGCTCAACATAGTCTCTTGCATCCTGCCCCATCTTAACATACCGCTCTTGATCAAGCATGTATTTCAAAGATTCGGTTAATTGTTCCATATTTCCTTTACAGTGTTGGCCGCAATTGTATTTATCAATAAAACCATCAGGATTCACCTGATAGGACAGAATGGATGTTGCGTATTTGCAGGCTTCGATGAAGGTATTCGGAAAACCTTCAGAATCGCTGGTATTGACAAATATTTTGGCATCATGAAAATATTCGCCGACCTGCTGATAATTCACACGAGGGTGGAATTCAATATTTTCAATAGCGGTTGCCTTTTTAACCAAAACATCATAATGGTCATCCCCAGTGGCCCGCTGACAGATCATAACGAATTTTTCTTTAGTAAAGCGTTGTGCCAGTTCGATAAAACGCTGAGGGCCTTTAACTTTCGCACTGCGGCCGACCCAAAGAATGAACTCCTTTTGACGATTGGCGGCATCGGGAAGATGATGGGCATTTCGAATAACAGTGGAATCGACACCAATGGACTGTTGAAGGTTATCCCGATCGTTGTTGTTTTGCGTCAAGACACAGTCAGCTTTTTTCAGAGCATTACGAAATAACCGGCCAAGGACGCGATGCTCTTTGAGATAAGTCCCGTCACATTCGCGAGTACTGGCAGTACGATAAATAAATACTTTTTTATTCTTTTTGCAAAATTGAGCCAGAAGCGGCACCCCCGGCGAGGCCGTCTTAATAATATAGATATCCGCGTTGGCCTGCTTGAAGGCCGCCCAGACTTTCCGGGCTCCGGTGATGGGATTTTTCTTAAAGTCCAGGCTTTTTATAATCCGGACATTTTCGATAGTCTCTTGGCTGGGTTGACCATAATCAGCGACGATAAAGGACACATGATATCGGAGGTCTTTGGCCAGTTCGGTACTGATGGTATAAAGATCAACCTCAGCACCACCAAAGACAGACTGAACCCGTGGGTTAAAGATAGGATATGCTTTGGGAGAAATAAAACATACGCGGATGGGATTGTCTGGGTTGATATTTGTCATTGATCGCAATCTTACAAAGTTAACTTTCGCACTTTTTCATACGCTAATTCACTATCTCGCAGGGCTTTAGCTTACAAATGGACTAAAGGGTAACAACGGAATATCACTCAAAGTGACAATAAATAGTTCAAAAGGCATTCTAACAGCCCTGCATCAATAACAAATGAACGATTCAAAGATAAAAAGTACGAAAGCGTACACAAAATAAAGCTAATTATTTTCTATGATATTCTGGTAGCAGTTATAGTATTGTTTGGCAGTATTATACCAATTAAATTTTTCAGCCTGCGATCGGGCAGCTCGTCGATACATGGCTATTTGTCTTGTATTTTGGATGATGCCTAGAATTTTTTCTGCGATGGATTCGGGAGTGGGCGTATGGATAAGCCAATCAGAATTAGGTATCAGTTCAGCAGTGCCTTCGGCGGGAGTAGTGATCACCGGCAATCCCGAGGCGAGGGCTTCAAGCATAGCGTTACTCATTCCTTCAGTGGCGGTCGCAGAAACATAGAGGTGGTGTTGACGATAAAGCTCGGGCATTTTATCGGCAGGAACAGAACCGATGAGTTTGACAACATGGGTAAGATCACTCTCAGCAATGTACTGTTGGAGTGAAGTTTTTTGAGCGCCATCACCCGCGATAGTCAGGGTAATATTTTTAGAGAGTTGTGCCATGATTTTCATCGCGGCGACCAACAGGTCAATGCGTTTACTGGAAGACAAACGGCCAACCGTCAGGAGATCGAGTGTTTGGGTCTTTCTTATTTGATCGGCAGGATGGAATTTTTTTAAATCAACACCGTTAGGAATAACCTGGATCTGCGAAGAGGGCAGAAATTTTAACGCGCGGTCTTTGAGGCCGACACTGGGAGTCGTTAACGCCGCCGAATTTTTCCAAATGCGTTTAAAGAGCGGGGCCATAATTTTATAATCAAGGGCAAATCGTGGATTATTGCCAGGCACATCAGAGCCTCTCAAGGAAATAAGGTAAGGTAATTGATCGGCAGTGCGATAAGTAAGATAGCCGGTAGGGAAGCCAAAAAAGGCATGGGCAAGTTGGTAATTATTCTTGATGAGTTGGCGATAATAGGGCCTGGATTTATGAAGCCAGGAAAGAACTTCAAATTTGGTCCAATGCTGAAGTGATCTTTTTTTGATGCCCACCTTATGAATAGTAATATTGGAAGCGAATGACTCTTCGGTGTAGCCAGGTTGAGATTGACAGGTCAGGACGTCAATATGAAGATCGTTGAACGCAGCAAACTGTTTGAGGATATTGTAATGGGCCTGACCTGCCCCCCCGCCAATGGGAGGAAATTCGTAATTGAGCATCAGAAGGTTCATAGACGATTATTTTCTCTTAAAGATGACCATCCCGCCGCCGCCGGACAGTGGCGTGTAGTTTTCCATAACAAACTCACGGAGAGGAGCCATCACTTCATGCCGCAAGCGTTCTCTTTCGGCCAGTTGAGCGGCAACAGCCGGATCAACTTTTGCGTTTTTCAGCAAAGCAAGCGTCATACTTTCGACCGCTTTAAAATGAAACGCTCTAACCTGCTCCCATTCGGAAAGCTTAAAGAAAGGACCGGGGGCCGAACCACTGTATCTATAAAAATGAAATCCTTTCTTCTGTGCGTCTGCCCAATGCGGCCAGAGTTCAAAATTGGGATGCTTGTAATAGGGAAAATGAAATTTTTGAGAATCAATGATATAGAGCGGGGGGCTTTTTTCCAGCTCTTGCACAAGGTGCCTGATCTTATTGTAAACAACGCTGGGAGAGTCGGTGTGCATATCACTGTAAGAAGGCTTCCGGGCGGGGGTGAACCGTTCAGCATGAACATAGATCCCCGGAAACCAGCCCCAAACATAGAGCGTATCGTCCGGCTTAGAATTCTCCTTCAGTTGCTGGGCAAGCTGCATCCACCCTTGGTTGGAATCAACTTGGCTGGCTTGGGCCTGATATGCCGAGAAATTGGAAGTATTGAACCAGAGAACCATTATACCGCAGAGCAATGTCAGCACCAGGGGACGCACTGGGGTCGGCTTCACATGTTTCAAGCCGAAAAAGCCGGCAACGGCCAATACCAGCGGGATAAACCGCAGGTAGAAATTAGCCCTGTAGTTTTCAACAATAAGCGACCAGTTCCCCGGAACCGCCGCCAGATCGCGCAGTGAAAAATCAGGCAAGAGCCGGATCAGCAAAAAGTGGGTGACGATCCACACCGCCGCCAGGGCGATGAACCAGGCGTTGTTCTTGAGGCATCGGTAAATAACATAAGACCCCAGCATGGCACCCGAACCGTTGAGAGGCAAAAAGTATTGAACGTAACTGCGAGGCGAAACCCAGGCCATCAGCATATCCAGGACCCACCATACGCCAAGAAGAAGTACGAAAGATCGGGTTGATTTGTCCATTGGTCGATCGGGTTGACTATCAAGCGGAGTCTCAACGGAAGACTCAGAATTATTTTTCAAGCGTGCGATGACTTGAATAACCGTGCATGATAATCCCATGATCAGGCCCAACAGCCCCAGCCCGATTGGCACCACAAAAGCATTGTAATATCTAAACACCTCATTCCATTGACTCATAAAGGAGGTCGCTTCCCGACTGCCCCCGACATAGGAGTCGCCGGCTATATTCGGTAATTTTTTTGCGATGATATCAGCCAGGGCATTTGGAACGGCATAGAAAGGCGTCCACTTATAATAAGACCCCAACTCGCCGTGGATCCCAAAGTATATGGAAACAGCAATAAACACCCCGGCAACCCCGGCAACCATCATAAGAGCCCGACGGCGGTTGATCGAGGCAAAGTTTGGTGTAAAGTTATATTTTTTTGTCGCATAGCCGGCCAACTGGAATAAGCCAACCGCAACAATGACCGCGACGATAATGAATGCAGGAAAACTGC
>JAIPFO010000218.1 GCA_021736565.1 Phycisphaerae bacterium
CATCACAGATTTTACCAAACCGTAACTCATTATTTTCTAATGACTTACCATGATGACTCACCGGAAAAAAAACCGCATCAAGCACCTCTCGCCAGCGAGATCCGCAAACCCGAACCACAGCGATACCCCCAACCCCCCTGGGGGTCATAAGCCCTGCCCGACAATTCAAAGTTTCAAAAACCACCCTCTCAACCATAGCACCACCATAGACCCCAAAAACGCTAACCACTTACTCTTAATCGACTTATAACTCCGGCGGTGTAATTTCCAGGTAACGACCATAGGCCAGGTAAAGACCATCCAGGCACAGATCAGGCACCAGCGAATCAATAAACTCACAATGGGCAGCGATCAGCTTACTATGCCCTCCCGTAGCAACCACCTGAGGCCACTGTCCGATCTCATTGGCATACCGCTCCACAACATCCTGCAAGGCCCCCAAAGCCTGAAACATAATTCCATTATTGATAGCGGTTTCCGTACTGATACCACAATTCCCCACTGGCGTCGCAGGGGTCACTAAAGGCAACGCGGCCGTGTGCTCATACAAACTCTTAGCGGCCAAAGACAGCCCCGGCATGATTACTCCCCCCAGAAAAATACCATGCTCATTAACACAGTCAATCGTTGTCGCCGTACCAAAATCCGCCACAACCAGGGCCGAACCAATCACTTCATATGCACCGTAAGCCGTTACCAGGCGGTCACTTCCAGAATTCTGCAAGGCATCCAACGCCACCTTCATCTCCAGCGGAAAATCCTGGCCTATCACAAGGGCCCTCTGATTCAATTTGACCCGAACCGCCTCCTGAACGATCGCCAGATGATCAGGATTCACGCTGCAAGCCACCACCGGGACGGTACTGGCACCATGTGCCTGAACACCACACATCTCCCGGAACGCTACCAAAATATTTGGCAATTTCTTAGCGGCTTGGTCGACAGAAATGTGCTCTGATTTCTGCAATTTATCATTAGTAAATACGCCAATAGAGACGGTTCCATTGCCTACATCAACTGCTATCATATCCATAAAAACAATCCCTGAATATCAATTTCAATACAAAAATGCCTGTTTTTTCATCAAAAACAAATCAATCAGCCTCACACGCCCTCTTCCTTGCGAACCGCCTGCACCGACGTCCAGAGAACTTCCTTCAACACATCCAATCCTTCACCAATCACCGACGAGATGGGTAACACTTCCTTACCCAGTTCTTGCTGAAATATCTCCAACATCTCACGGTCTGGATCGAGGTCCATTTTCGATGCAATGATAATTTCCTTCTTATTGGCCAGCGTACTGCTATATTGGTTAAGTTCTTGTCGTATCTTATGATAGCTATCAATGGGGTCGCAGCCGTCGGTCGCTCCGATATCCACCAGGTGCAGAATAATGCGGGTCCGTTCGATATGCCGAAGAAAATCATGGCCCAATCCTTGCCCTTTGTGCGAGCCTTCGATCAGCCCGGGAATATCCGAAACGACAAATCGACGATAGTTACTCAGTTCGATAATACCCAGATTTGGCACCAGCGTTGTAAACGGATAGGAGGCTATTTTTGGCCTGGCCGCGGATATCCGAGAGAGCAGCGTACTCTTACCGGCATTCGGAAGACCCACAAGCCCCACATCAGCGATAAGCTTAAGCTCAAGACGTAAGTTCCGTGACTGCCCCGGTTTACCTTCACCAGCCACCCGAGGGGTCTGTTGTGTCGATGAGGCGAAATGGGTGTTCCCTTTCCCTCCAACCCCCCCCTTAGAGACACAGACCTTCATTCCATCTGCATTGAGATCTTTGATCTGTAAATCATGGTCCGTATCGATCACAATCGTTCCGGCCGGCACCGTAATGCAGAGGTCTTCACCTTGCTTGCCATATTTACACCGCCCCATACCATCATGCCCGCGTTCGGCCTTCCAATGTAGCTTACCCATGAAATCCATAAGGGTGTCCACCTGGTCTGAAGCAACCAGGTACACACTGCCGCCATCGCCGCCGTCGCCGCCGTCGGGGCCACCTTTAGGGATGTACTTCTCCCGTCGAAAGCTCACACAGCCGTTACCGCCATCGCCGGCCTTTACATAAATTTCTGCCTGATCTATAAACATAATGTCTTTATCAATATAAGGAGTTTTGTATTAAGTACTTACGCTAATTTCTACGTAAAAAGTAATTTTCCTCTTTAAAATCACCTTTAAGATGCTGAAAATGGGTTTCAAAAAAATACTATGACGCTCTCGCCTACGTTAAAAACCAAAAATATATCAACAAAAAAAGAGCAATGCTCACGGCGTTGCTCTTGTAATGTTGCATTTTTATGGCCATTGGCTCATCTGTCATATCGCCAGAGTCATCCGATTTTTGCAGCACGATTACCACCTTAAACGGGGTCCTGTGGCAAAAAACGACTCTGAGCTGAGATCGTCAGGCTACCACAGAGATTTTTCTGCCCTGAAAGAGAACAGTGCCCGGTATCAATGCGAAAATCGTGTAGTCTCTGCCCATACCGACATTTTTTCCGGGCTTAAAAGGCGTTCCACACTGCCGAACGATAATCGAACCGGCTTTAACGGCCTGGCCGCCATACACTTTGATACCACGATATTGAGGGTTACTATCACGACCATTACGCGAAGAACCCTGTCCTTTCTTATGTGCCATTGATTGTCCTTTTCAAATATTTTACAAAATTATCAATTTATTGGGTTAATTATACACGAAATCATATCATACATTTATGATTTTAATCATTGACGCTCACACCAAAAGTCAATAATTAACGTGTAAAAACGTCGATTAAAAGCCAGGATCATGGTGTCATTACACATGTAATGCTGGCATCATTTTTTACATATCTTATTTAGCCCCAAGGGGTTATCTCATCAGCCATTGCTGATCCCGAAACAGCATAACCTTGTTTTGAGGGTTAAAGCGGTCCCCAGGAACCTGATATTGTAGCATTAAAGTCTTACGAAGCAAGAATTCTTTTGGTTTTTCTTGCTGAAGGCTCGAATCAGTCACTGTCGGATAGGGCACCGCAACGACTTCATTGCTTAATCCGGCAATAAAGATTTTAACTTTTGTTGCTCTCTGGTCAAAATCCTCAAAAATAGCCACCGAATCACGGGCATTGTCGCCCCCCTGTAAAATTCGGCCCGTAATATGCTCCTGCGATTCCAATAGCGGAAACTTATCGGTATAAAGCTTTTGTATCACATTAAAAACAGGCTTTCTGGCCTTTTCTCCAACATGATAGAGCTTGAAGGTATCAGTAAAAAGGTCGAATTGCGGGTAAAAGTAAACATCCTTCCCCGTGTTATTGGTCAGAGTGTAAATCTGATACCAGAACCGGGTCGGTTCATCATCACCGGGCAACACCACTTCGATCGGCTGTGGGGTCCCTCGCAGTTCGATCTCCAACTGCCAGAGGCCATTTAACTGAACGGTTAGCGGTTTGGGAATTTCAGCACTGGCCGGCACGCTGACCGCCACTGCAACAAGCAGAAGGGATGACAAAATGATTTTTGGGCTGAATGTCATTGTAAATCCTTTTACTATAATGTATTATGTTTTGTGGCGACTGCACGATCCAGGATCGTTGCGTCAAAAGTCAATATTGACGCGTAAAAACGTCGATTTAAAGCCAGAATCAACACTTTTCAATACGTTTGACGCTGGCATCATCCAAGCCGTCCGGTATCTCCAAAGCCGAGTCTTATGGCCCTGCCTGAAGGTGTACAATCCCCCACAAGTCATTTAACAAGACCAGTTTACCGAAATTTTAACAACTGTCAAGTGGATTAATAATTTTACATAGTTTTTTGTGTGCTCCCCTGCCCTTTTCCCCTATAATCTCAGCATCGGAGTGACAGGATTATCCTGCCATGGATACGTAATGATATCGCTGGCGTCAATAATACAGGAAGTACTCAATACCATGATCATACACGACATTTCAATGACCCTGGCCGATGGCATGCTGACCTACCCCAAAGATGTCCCCTACAGCCGTACGCTCCAACGAGACATGGCCCAGGGTGACTCTTCCACCGTCTCGGTAATGAATTCATCGGTCCATGTCGGCACTCACCTTGATGCCCCCACCCATTTCATCTCTGACGGCTACAACGTCGAAAGCATCCCCCTGGACCACCTCTACGGCAAGGCCCACGTCATCGACTGTCGCGGCCACGAGGCGGTTACCGCCAAAGTGATTGAAAAGCAATTGCCCGAATCCCCCGAACGGATCCTTTTAAAGACCGACAACTCCGCTGAGGTAAAAAAACACCCTGAGGGGCCATTTAATCCGAAATTCGTCTACCTGGCCGGTGACGCCGCACAGCTACTGGTCGATCGCGGGTGCAAACTCGTCGGGATCGACTACCTCAGTATCGACCAGTCGGGCAACCCCGAAAAGGCAAGTCATCATATTCTGTTGGGGAATAATGTCACTATCGTCGAGGGTATCCTACTGGCAGATGTCGTACCGAGCAACTATTTCCTGTCCTGCGGACCGCTAAAAATGGCCGGGGCGGAAGGGGCGCCCTGTCGGGCGGTCCTGATTGAATATCCATGCTAAGTATCAACGACAACTTGACGATTCCTGACAGTTATTTGTCGTTTCGATATATTCGCTCCAGCGGACCCGGCGGACAAAATGTAAATAAGGTCAACACCTGCGTCCAGCTGACATTCCATCTAAACGAATGCCCGCTGATCTCCTATCCTGCCCGCATGCGACTTATCGCACTGGCCGGCAGCCGATATTCGACACGCGGGACCATCCAGATCGTCTCAGACCAGTTTCGTCACCAGATCCGCAATCGAACCGACTGCCTGAACCGCCTCCAATCCCTTATCCAAGAATCCCTTATCATCCCCAAAAAACGCCGTCCTACCCGCCCTACCTCCGCGTCCAAAAAAAGACGACTGAACCAAAAACGTCAACAAAGCCAAAAAAAAGACCTCCGACGCCAGCCAAAACCCGAAGACTAAACCCGGCAACGCTTAAATTCCACTTCGCGCCTGCTCGTTTCACGCCATACCTTTCCAGTAAAGATTTATGTTAAAAAATCAGATTTGACATCGGTGTTAAAACAATAGTGTCATTATGGATCAAAGAAAATCTCCAAATGTCTGTAAAAATGACAAAGCCGTAACAAACCTGTAATATTGGGACACTATTCAATCCGAGCATGATGACAGAATTATAGAAACTATAATCCATATCAGTATCCGGCGCGATAGCGAACGTTGTATATATTCGACCTGCCAGGTTCGAATCGAATGTGAGCCCGGCATGGATACCGGCAGCCCAGCAACCGCTATTTGATGCGAAGAGGTCAATATCGACCATACCTTCTATCAGGTAGGAGTGATCCGATGAACCGTTGGTCGTCGGATAAATGTCAACACACATTGGGGTTCTGTGACAAATACATTTTGTAAGTGACTAAACCACCAACACCCTTTTTCTCTCTGCCGTCGAAATGACAGCACAACAGCCAGCATTAAACTCTAAAAAGTCTGCTTCGATACCATCGCTAAAAATCACGCCATGTTCGGGCATTTGAGAGACGATTTTCATTGTATTATTGTTTGATATCTTGCCAAAGACAAGTGATGTTGATGAAACCTTGCTGGCAAAAGGCTCGCGTACTGTATAATACAGCGAGTCTGAATTCCAGGGCAGATTCGCACTCATGGCCATTTCATTGGACTTCTGGCCATTAAAACCTGCCACACCGGCAGCACCTGCCAATATGCTTTTGAGCCAGCCGGTTGACCCGAGGCCTGTCGAGACAATAACACCACTGGAGGATTGTTGCTCTTTTTTGTTTCCTATTTCAAGCAGGTAACGGGAAGAGACATGGGTCTTCTGACCGATGAACAGGTCGTTAACACCGTATAATACCTGGCCGTTATTGAGCTGCGCTTTGGCCAAGGTAATCTCTTTGTAATCCCTCTGATGCCTGAACACTTCAGGGACGATTGTGTCAAGATCATCAATCTCAAATGGCAGCAAGACACCATCCCAACGGTCAGGATCGGGATTGACCCCAACGACCAACTGGCGGTCAAGATATTTCAGCGTATTGGCAACCAGCCCATCCTGGCCCAGGACAACAACAATATCATTATCGCCAAAGACAAAGTTGGGCAAAAAGTTTCGCTTGAGCACCTGAACTCGGCCCAACTGGCTAAGAGTTGCCTGCCCCTGGCGAACGGCTGCTTTGTAGATGTCGTCTTCTCGCTGATAATCTGAAAAATCCGCGCCCAGATGTTCAACATAGAATTGGGCCTGGCCCAATGTATTAAATCGGACGATGAGATCATCCAGACGTGTTTGGCGTACAATTAGTATTATTTTATTTTCAGTTGTGGGTTCCATTTATTTTCGCCCTTGTTTTGGTGCCGGGGCCGGTTTTAAGAGTTCCTGCAACATATCCGGTGAAATATTCAACTGGCCGATTTTTTCAGCACTACCGGCGAGCTCCTGGAATGCCATGGCGATTAACTGGGCCGGCTGCATGCCTGAGCTGGTTAGGGCCTGGACGATCTTGGGATTAAT
>JAIPFO010000219.1 GCA_021736565.1 Phycisphaerae bacterium
CATGGGCAAAGCCCATACTACGCCTTGACGATCTTCTTGCGTCCCACTTTCACGTCGGCGGTTGCATTACGCGTATCGACGACCATTTTGGCGTTTTTTACGATCCACTTGTAATCATAGTCGCTATGATCGGTCGCGATCAGTACCACATCATACTTTTTGATCATCGCATCACTCAACGGCTTACTCTTCATGCCCAGGTTATAGTTTCGCATTTTGTGCGTTTTGGGAATATAAGGGTCGTTATAGTCCACTTTCGCCCCTTTATCCCTTAACAGCTCGATCAGTTCCAGCGAGGGCGATTCGCGGACATCGTCAATATCTTTCTTGTACGCCAGGCCCAACACCAGCACCCTGGAGCCATTCAAGCTCTTGCGTCTGTCGTTCAACGCTTCCATCGTCCGCTGGATCACATAATGCGGCATATCGGTATTGATCTCACCGGCCAGTTCAATGAACCGGGTGGGCATTCCAAACTGCCTGGCCTTCCAGGTCAGATAAAAGGGGTCGATCGGAATACAGTGGCCGCCGAGGCCCGGGCCCGGATAAAACGCCTGGAAACCAAACGGCTTGGTACTGGCCCCATGGATGACATCCCAGATATCAATCCCCATCCGGTCGAACAACTGCTTCAGTTCGTTCACCATGGCAATATTCACACAACGATAGACGTTTTCGAGGATCTTACATGACTCGGCCACCTCACAGGAGCCCACCGGGACCAGCGTTTTAATTGCGTATTTGTATATATCCAACGCGACTTCCAGGGATTTCTGATCATATCCGCCGACAACTTTCGGAATCGTTGACGTTTGGAAATGCTTATTACCGGGATCTTCGCGTTCGGGGGAATAGGCCATGTAAAAATCCTTGCCCGCCTTCAGGCCTGACGTCTCCAGAATCGGGAGCATTAACTCCCGGGTCGTCCCCGGATAGGTTGTGCTTTCCAATACCACCAACTGTCCCTTACGCAAAAATTTCGCGATCGTCTTGCAGGTCTCTACGACATAAAACATATCTGGTTCGCGATTTTCGGTCAACGGTGTCGGCACACAGATCAATAAAGCGTCCGGTTTGGACATGCCGGCCATTTCCGTCGTCCCTTTAAACCTGCCAGAATCCACCATCTCGCGTATTTGACTGTGCGGAATATGCTTTAAAGGGCTTTTACCACTATTGATCTTTTTTATCCCCGCTTCGTTGACGTCAAAACCAGTGACCTTCGCCCCACCGGCACAAAACTCTCGAGCCAAAGGCAGTCCAACATAGCCCAACCCAATAATTCCGACATGAGGTACTTTTTTCATTTCACTTTTCATAGTCATCCATTTCCTTGTTTCGTATTAATCTTTCATAGTGGCCCGTGGCCACAATAACCATAAGTTTATATTTCACAGTAACTTAAAAACACATTGCCGACGATTTAAACGGACTCCGTCCCGGTAGGTCACCACAAAAAAACGGGTAACCTGTGAGATATAAATCATTTAAATTATTTTGATGCGTTAATCCTGAAGCCTCATCGGCTTTTATACGCGTTGCCATTGGCTTTTGGCACAACGATCAACAGTAGGATAATTATCGGCTATTTATCCCAGTGAATCTATTATTCTATGTCTTTTATGGTCATAACTCAAAAAATTTATCTGCTCTCGGCCTCCGTCCCTGATATTCCTATTTCCAATTGGTCTTTAAGATGTGAAAAATGAGTTATAAATGCATTTCTGGGGCCGTGGTTCATTTACCTGTTTGCATTATTGGCCAGATATATATACTATGAAAACATGCTAAATTGGATAGTACAAGGACGTCTGGGCGGGCTTCGGCTCATCATGGTTGCCGCGGTGCTGGCGCTGGCGGGTATCGGCCTGGTGACGATCGCCCCTTTCGGCAGCGAAGGGGGATATATTGCCCGACAATTATTCTGGATCACCCTGGGACTGGCCAGTCTTTTCGCCATGAATCTGTTCCATTATAAACACCTGGGCAGGATAAGCTACTGGCTTTATTTATTCACCCTTTTACTCTTAGTCTTTATTCTCATTGGCAAATACGTCTTCCCGACCAGCCTGGTCCCCCCCCCGGAGGTCACCGGTCGGGGCGCATTTCGCTGGATACGAATAGGGCCGGTGAACCTGCAACCTTCTGAATTTGCCAAGATCAGCTATATTATCGGACTGGCCTGGTATCTCCGACACCGTGAAAACTACCGGACAGTCTCGGGTCTGATCCCGCCGTTTTTGCTGAGCCTGCTCCCGATGATGCTTATCATTCTGGAGCCAGACCTCGGAACAGTCATGCTATTTTTTCCAATCCTGTTTTCCGTGCTTTTTGTCGCAGGAGCAAAGAAAAGTCACCTGGCCACCATTATGGCCATCGGCCTGCTGCTTTCACCGGTCTTTTATATGACATTAAAACCCTATCAAAAAGAGCGTATCGTTGGATTTGTCAAGCAGAATACCGACGATACCGCCTGGAAACAAAGTGAAGGCTTTCAACTCCACCGGTCGAAGACCTGCCTGGGCTCCGGCGGCTTTTGGGGCCAGGGCGTCGAGGGCATCTTCATCCAATATCGATTTCTGCCCGACCGGCACAATGATTTTATCTTTGCGCTCATCGGCCACCGCTGGGGATTCGCCGGCTGCATGGTTGTGATATTCCTCTACGTGGTCCTCATTACCTGCGGCATAGAAATCGCCGCCAACCAGCCCGACCCGTTCGGCCGACTCCTGGCGGCCCAGATGTTTATCAATATGGGCATGACGACGGGCATTATGCCGGTTACCGGGATGACACTCCCTTTTGTCAGCTACGGCGGCAGCAGCCTGCTGTGCAACTTCATCGCGCTGGGCCTGTTGACTAACATCGCCCGGAACCGCCCCCACCAATTGACCAAGCCAGCATTTGAGTTTTTTGACTAACCCGGCACGAACCAAAACCCTAGAAGCTTGCGCAAGATATCATTCATGGGCAGCAATAACCATCAACAACAGGAATCCTACACATGGCAAAAATAAACTTTTCTCTCAACGAACTTCTTACCATCGCAAAAGCCAATGACATCAAACTTGACCGGTTGGAGGATATCCAGGTTCAAGGTAACACGATTACCGTGGTGATCGCTACCGGGCTGCCCCTGCCTAAAACGATCAAGGCGGATATTGAATTTATCGACTTCGACAACGGCCAGGCGAAACTTGAACTGAAGGGCAATCCGCTGGTCGGAAAATTTGTCAATATGGTCACACTTCCGACGGGGATCACCTTCAATAGCCCCCATTTTATTATCGATGTAAATTCCCTGATCGCCCAGAAAGTCAAAGGTCTTTGCATTGAATCCATGACCCTGACCGACGGCGAATTCACCATAACCACCCAAAACACCGCATGCTGACGCGCTCGCCATAACTCTTTTAAGGCTGGTTTTTGGCGGCATAAATGGCGATTTTGACGCCAGCGTCATAAGTATTTTTGATGCGTATTTTCCGCATCTTAAAGGCCGATTTTTAAACGAAAATCGACTTTTGACGTGAGCATCAATTTTGAGGTTCAAAAATAACTTTTGACGCGGAGTCAATGCGCACTGTCGGCGACTTCCTTCTTGATCGCTTCGACATCCAATTGATCAACAAACTCCATCAAGTTTTTCCAGGTCTCATGGAAATTAAATCCGCCCCGGGTCATTTCCTTGAGGGCGTCCTCTTTGCTCCAGCCTTCCATCACGACCCGGTAGATCGCACACATTGTCCCGGTCCGGTCTGCACCGTGGAGGCAGTGGACAAACACCGGCTGTTGATCCGGATCATTGACGATCTTCAAAAACCGCACAATGTCCTCCCGTTCGGCATGCCAGGCCGCCATCTTGATATGCTCATAGCCGGGAGTCCATTCGCCCATCTCATCCCGATCCGAATGAAACTTCCGCAGGTTCACGATCGTCTTTATCCCGGACTCCTTCAGATTCGCCATCCCCTCTGACGTCGGCTGGGCACCACGATAAAGCCCATCGGAAACCTTATGATAATTCGGGACCCCGGCAAGCTCCAACGGCGTCGCCCACAGTCGTCCGGAGGCTTTCTCCGCCGGCAGGTCTCGCTTATCGTTCGCCGAAAAAGAGCCGGTCTCATTCCGAAACGAATGCACACCATAGGCAACCACCCCCACGATAACCACGGCCAATAGGATAGCAATGCGTTTACCTCTTGAAAATGAAACCGTCTTGGCAGCATCAGAATTCACCATAATGGACTCCTATGTTAACTTTTACACTTTTTTGTACAGGTTGCCTTTTATACTCATCCGAGTACATTTTTTCGAATCGCGCGTAACATAAGCCTTTAATTTGTAGAGATTTATATCCCGACTAAACGGGGAATTTCAATCGCAATCACTATAATGCGGGAATCATTGGCAATCTTTTAACGCCAACGCCCAATGAAGCGTACCAGTGGGGTCGTAAAAATTTGTAACAGATCACAAACCGAGCAGGTCTTCGAGATTTTTAATGACCGTTGCGGTCATTCCGTACAGTCCCTGCTGGTCAGCTTCTGAGATAATCCAGTCGTTTTTGTCCGCTTTGCCGTTTACGGCGTAGCCATCGATTTTCTTAAGCACATCTATCCGTAGTTTCAACAGGGCGATTTCGTAATAGCCCAGGTCGATCATTTCGGTGATGGCATTGAATTTATTCGTCAACGGCCTTGCAAGTCGCTTGTTTTTGAAGCTTTCCGGCAGGATCTGATTAACAACTTCAATTGCTTCCTGGAGGCCCTCGGTGATAATATCAGGGAGGGAAACAATATAGATGGCCACGGTCGCAGGCGGATCACTGCTGAGCAGGCCATCGCTCACAGAGAGCGTGACGGCATAGGTCCCGGGCAGATCCGCGACGAAACGAGTGGTCATCGCATCTGAGTCCTCCATTTCAGCGGCGCTGCCTTCCGGTTTGGCGGTAAAGGACCAGTGACAGGTGAGCGGGTCGCCATTGGCATCGGAGCTGCCGGAACCGTCGAGGAATATTTCATCGGACACCTGCCTGCTCTGACTGGCACTGGCCACCGCAATCGGTGCGACATTTTCAAAGCTGACGATAACGCTATCCGGCGCACTGACGGACCAAAGATCACTGACGACCAGGTCGACCTGGTAGGAGCCGTACAGGTCGGCCTGGAAAGTGGGCGTGCCAGAGAATGGGTCGGAAAGTGTCGCGGCACTGCCGGTTGGTTTGCGGGTGATCTGCCAGAAGTAGCTTAAGGTATCGCCGTCTACATCGTAGCTTTGGCCGCTGGGGTCCGTGCCGAGTTCGATAACACTGTTGAGGGAGATGGGTTGCTGATCGGCGCCGGCATCGGCTACAGGGGCCGTATTATAGGAGTTCACCGAAAGGGTATCGACCCGGCTCACCGCGCCGGAGGCATCGGTAACGGTCAGCTGGATGGTATAATCGCCGAGGATATCGGGGGTAAACCAGGGGTTAACGATATCGGAAGCGTCCAGAGAGGCCAGGCTGCCCAGGGGTTTATCGATGATCTGCCAGGCATAGGTCAGGGGGTAGTGTTCGTCCGGGTCGAAACTGGCCGAGCCGTCCAGGGCGGTGGGCACGCCAACATGGGCGGTCTGGTCTTCTCCGGCCTCGGCGATGGGATCAACGCCGCTGACGGTGGTAATGTCGGTAAAAGCATACCAGGATGTCGTTGGCATCCCATAGGGATACATCGCATTGGTCACATTAATGTCATCATTCATAGTAACGTCGGAATCATAATATCCTGAACTGACACTCGCAGAATCGACACGCCCTGTAAGAATTGGATCTATTCTGAGGGTATAGATATGGCCACCGATAAGGTTCCATTCAACCTCGACCAAGACAGGCGCGGTTGGTTGCTGGGTGGTAGTCACCTCGGCTACATGTACATTATCGGTCACGTCATGGAGGTTAATAAGCTGAGACACCCCATTGATATTATGGAAGAGAAAACTAACCATCTTACAATCTCTCCTTGCGATAAATTGCAAACCGAGATTTGAATAACTTGAGGTTCCGGTCCATGCTTCAGGCCCCTTAATCACGGCTGCACTTGCCGAAGAATTGATGGAACTGATTGATACGAGTACTGCTGCGGTGATGAGAATCCGTAATGCCTTCTTCATTCGTGTGACCTCCAAGGGTACATGCTATAACACGGTGTCAAGTTAGGGAATCTTCTATATACATATATAGAAACTTTTCGGGATGATTTAGAAAGTACTTTCGTTTTTTATAAGCGTTCACATTTTTTTTTGCCCTTCGACCCGCTTGCGAGCTATCGCCCGCAAGCGGGTCGAAGGGAGAGACGTATACTGTTTTTTCAACCCAGGGCGTCACTCGCTTCGCTCGTTTGCCCTGGGCTAAGTTATCTTAGCCTTTCAGGCTATTTGGGTCTATTTTTTGCGGCTAAGCGGATCGTACCATAAGGACTCCCAGTATTTCTGATCCGTTTCATAGACATCTATCGCGTCCTTCTGAACATCAAACGAAGTCGGTAAAATTCCATACC
>JAIPFO010000220.1 GCA_021736565.1 Phycisphaerae bacterium
CGGTGGGGGGCATAGGGGGCGGTGGCATCTTAACCTGGACTTGGGTACGAGAGAGGCCGCTGCGATTTCCATATTCATCCAGAAGCTGCAAGGCATAGTACTGTATCCCCGCCGGAGGTGTTTTGTCCGTGATCCCAAACAGTTCAGTATGGGCGATCAGGGTCCTTTCATTCGGTGTGAACTCTTTTTCGCTTGACCGATGGATCTCGGAGATCAGCCCGATGGTCAGTGCCGAAGGCGTCCATTGCAGGTGAACTATACCCATTTTATCGGCGTGTGCTGTTAATGCCGGTGGCTGTTTGGGAACGGGCGGGGGAACCATCATACGGCTTTGCCCGCTGATCACCTCGGCACCGGGCATATCGACACGCGGAGCAGCGAGTGCAACTGTCCGGGCATCCCGGATGATCGTCAGCATTTCCTGCCAGAGCGGGTCGCTGCTTGATGCAAAAGTGGGTTGCGGCGCGCCGTCATCATTGATAGGCGGCATCGATTCCTTCGCATAAAAAGATAAGGGTTGGACCGCATGTTGGTAGCCCCCGTGACGCAATAGCCTGATGCGGTTGCGTGCGGGGTCCATTTTGTGATTCTGGCAGATGGCCTGGCCCATTCCCTTGCCGCCTTTTGCCAGGGGGGCCCGCAATATCCTGCTGTATTCTGGCGTCTCCAGGTTAACCCAGTCGCCGGCAAAATGGTTATCATGACAACGATAGCATCCGGCCTTAGTCATGGTCTGTTCCAACTTCTTACGGGCCTGCCCCCAGGCATTCAGGCGTGGGCCAAACCGGGTGTAATCCCATGAGCCAAAGTAGAGACCGTTGGAGTCGATCCAGGCCATGATCAGATCACGCTGGCGGGTAGTGAGACCTTTGATCCGGCCCTTATGACCGCTCATAATGACCCTGGCCAGGGGGGCGACCGCCGAGCCGATGCTTCGGGGGCCAAAAAGTGGGCTTGAATAATGGGCGGTCCCGTTCATGCAGTCGATGCCGGAGATATAATGGGCGATCAGCTGCGTCTCTCGCCTGTCGGCCAGATTTTCGTAGCTGTTATTGAAAAAGTCGGTCCAGCCGCCGGTGAGGTCCAGTCGATTCGCAAATCCCTTCTTACCGCCGTGACAACTAACGCAATGTTTATCCCAGATCGGCTGGATCAACGAGGGATAATCCATATAGCCGGTTCCCCAGGATTCCGGCTGACAAACTGACGGCTTTTTCTTCAGGGCCATGGCATTAATAATCGGAATCGAAATAGGCGCATTGCTCTTGTTCTCATGACATCCGATGCAGGAGCGGGTCGTCCCGGGGGCCGCCTGGATAAACGTTCGCATGCTTTGGATCAGCCGTTTATCCTTATCCAGCACCTGGAAGAAAATGGCCCGGCCAGAGGGGGCTTCAAAATATACCGAGCCGTCCTCACTAATAGGCACCATCCCATGATATATTTTCGCGCTGAAGGCCAGCGCGGCACTGATCGAAAAAGTCTGGTTGAATATATTGCTGCCCGGAGAATGACTGACTCGTGAGGATTCTTCGACGACTCTGAGCCACTTGGCCTCACCCTTTTTTATCCCATGGAGCCCATCGTAAACATTTTGGACATAAAAATAGCCCGTCGTTTTAGACCGGTCGGTCATCTCGGGCATCAAGCGTGCCGAACGGGGTTTGACCAGTATAGGAGCGTGGAGGCAAATGCCCGGGTCACTGAGCAGGGTGATCTTTTGGCCCTTGCGATTGATCATCATGATTGCGTTGCGTTTGGCCCCTTCGGGACGGCCGCTGTAAATCAGGACCTCTTCACTGAGCGGGTAAGGCTCACAGGAGTTACCCAGGTCGAATGTGGGATCGGTTTTATTTTCAAAATTAAAAATGGCAGCCGGACCGTTTTTACCAATAAATGGATCGATCATGCCCACGGTCCCCCGTGGAGAGGCATTGTGCTTAGCCAGGGTCACCGCGATCAGATTGGAATTAGGGACCGGGCGGGGGTCGAGAATCGCTTCCGGAAAGACCATGTTATTACCATACATGGCCGTTTCGTTGGTGCCGTCGGGATAGACAGTCCAGAGGGACTGGATCGTCAGGGCATTTTTGTCGATGTATTCCCATCGCCCGTAAATAATACGGCCATCAGGCAGGATCATCGGGTCGAACTCCGTTTCAGAATTAACCGAAATGGGGTGGATATTGCTTCCATCACCGTTCATCGTATGAAGAATGCTGACCCCCTCATTAGCGCAGGGCACCAGGCCTCTGGGGCGGGTGGAGAGAAAAACGATTCGACCGTCTGGCAGGTAGGTGGGAGAAATATCGTGCATGCCGTTTTTGACACCTTTGTAGTCGGGCAGGCAAGATGTTGGGTCGGTCAACCGGCGAAGATTCTTACCGTCAATATCGATCTGGTAGATCATGGTGCAGCCGTCCGGGGTCCCCTTGTAGCAAAAAACGATCTTTTTGCAGTCAAAGGAAATGTCAGGGTGAGTATAGACGCCGTTACCCAGCGTTCCTTCGGTAGTGCCATCAATCACCGTGCGAATTGTCCAGTTCTCGCGAGGGGCCGAGGGGTTTTCCAGTATATATATGCCGCCAGTGGTCTCTCTTTTTCCGCCGGGCCACTTGTAAAACGTATCGTAAATATGTATGCCGGTATAAGAGTGCCTTTTGACAAAGAGCAGAGGAGCGTCCAGTAGCGACCTGAATATCGGGTCTGGATTGTTGCTTGCCTCCAGATCATTTGCTCTGGCCGGTTTAGCATTGGCCAGGGCCATAGTGAACGACGCCAGAACGACCACAAGGGCAATTCTCGATCTTCTTGGAATGCTATCAGAGTATTTCATTTATTCCCTTAGTTGAGTTGTGCGGTATTTTTACGATAAATCCTTTTTTAGAAAGGGTTTATCCTAAAATATTAATAAAGATCCCCACGTCAATACTCATTTCTCGTCTTTAAATTCAGCCTTGACGATGCGGAAAACAAGCGTCAAAAATACTTATGACGCAAGCATTAATTTAGTCGTATGGGAATGTGAAGTTCTGGGGCAGACTCGATATACGTATGATCTTACAATTTCGCCTCTGACAGAAGAACTCCAGCGAATGCTGGTAAGTTATAAGTTATTGATTCATCGGGGGGGATAAGGTTTTGAGGCGTTATTTCTGACCCCTAATCGATACTTGACCCATAAAGTCTACTTTTTTTTAACATTTCAGTCAATTTTATTATTTTTTTTCAAAAAAAATATGACTTTTCCATTTTTGGGTGTATACTTAAGTAGTCTTATTTATCGGACCAGGAAAAAGTAGTTGAACTAAAAAAAAGTGAATGGCGTTGAGCGTGAATCGTCTAAGGCAGGAAAGCTTGAGCGTAGAAAAAGTGTGGTGGTTCTGAGATTTGCGATAAGTGATCGTATTATTTAATGTTACGGTGACTTCTGTGATTTTCAAGAACAACTAAATCAACCGTTCTCAGGTAGACTTGAACCATAAAGGACTTTTCACGAGAAAATTCCATATTTTGGTATGCCGGGTTGTTTACAACGTAAATAGTCCGGCATTTTTCATGATGGATTGGCATGACGCCAGCATGATAGAGTGGTTTTTATAAAAAAATAAGCCGCTTTTCCTTATGAAAAACGGCTTGGGGTTTAACGCTGAATTTAAAATGTGGTGTACGGTTTATTCGAAGTCCAGTTCGAAGCTAAAGATATTATCCGATAGCTTGCTCTTAACCTGGCAACCGCTGTGCGAGTTGAAAACTCTGAGCATGGCTTTGTTGGCATTGGTAACTTCCGCGGTAAATCCACTAATACCACTTCGTTTGGCGATTGTGTGCAGATATTTGAGCAGGAATTTTCCTATCCCCCGATCCTGCCATTGGTCCCTGACGGTAAAGGCCACTTCGGCACGGTTGGTCTTTTGATTAAGGTAGTAACGTCCCACCGCGATAATTTCGTCACCGCTGGCCTCGGGTAAGGTCGCCACAATGGCCACTTCGTTTCGATGGTCCACATAAATAAAATCCTGGATCTGCTTTTGTGGGAAACTGGTCATTTCCTTCAAGAACCGGTAATAGATCGTCTGTTGTGAGAGGGCATAGAACAAGTCCTTGATTCTATGTTCATCAGTGGGATGTATCGGACGGAATTTGATATTGGTGCCGTCGTCCAGGAGAAGGTGGGTCGTCATTTCCGGTGGGCCGACATGGATTTTACCTTCAACATCAACATGGTCCTGACTGATAAATTTCGATTCGATCGCGTCTTTGAGAAGCTGTTCACGGAAATTGGGATGGGCGATACTGATTAACGCCAGGGCCCGTTCCTGAATGCTCTTGCCGTGCAGGTAGGCCACCCCATATTCCGTAACGATATAATGAACGTCGCCACGGGTTGTCACTACCCCTGAGCCCGGAGTCAGACACGCCGTAATTCGGGATATTTCGCCATCTTTCGCGGTCGAGGGCAGCGCTATAATGGCCTTGCCATTCTCAGAACGGGCCGCGCCACGGTTGAAGTCGACCTGCCCGCCGATTCCAGAGAAAAATTTTGTTCCAACGGAGTCGGCACACACCTGACCGGTCAGGTCGACCTCTAAGGCCACGTTGATCGCCACCATGTTCTTCTGACGACTGATCACAAACGGATCGTTGACATATTCGGTCGGCCTGAATGAAAATACAGGGTTTTCATCGATATAATCATAGAGCTTCTGGGTTCCTACGCAGAAGCTCGCCACAACTTTTCCTTTATCCGATGTTTTACGGTTGCCGGTGACCACGCCCGATTCAATTAGATCAATAATACTATCGGTAAACATCTCCGTGTGAATACCCAGATTCTTTTTGTCGCCAAGGCATTCCATCACCGCTTGAGGGATCCGTCCGATACCGAACTCTACGGTTGAGCCGTTTTCGACCAGGGATGCGACATGCTGGCCGATCTGGCGGGTCACATCCGTCGTCTCGGGGGGAATTTCTTCCAAAAGCGGCCTGTCGACCGGCACTAGAATGTCCATGTCATTGACATGAAGCATGCTGTCACCCAATGTCCGGGGCATTTGTGGGTTCACTTCGGCAATGACCAGGGCGGCATTTTCAGCGGCACTATTGACAATGTCCACTGAGATACCCAGTGAGCACATGCCGCGTGAATCTGGAGGGCTCACCTGGATCAGGGCCACGTCGATCGGAAGTTGGCTGGAGCTCAGAAGCCGGGGGATATCAGAGAGGAACATCGGGGAGTAATCGCCGTAGCCCTTCTGGATGACTTCCCGAACATTTTCAGCGATAAAGAAACTGTTGACGCGAAACTTGTCCGCCAGATGCTCCTTAGCGTAAGGCGCGCCGCCAAAAGTCAGTAAGTGGATGATCTCAATATCGGCCAAATCATTGGCACGCTCCGCCATGGCTTGAACCATTTCTTGCGGTTGGGCACATCCGGTCCCTATGAAGACCCGGTTCCCAGGTTTAATTTTACGAGCGGCCTTGTCAGCCGACAAGATCATCATCTCATATTTTTTCTTCCAATTCTGATCAAAACATTTTTTTTTGCCTGTGTTTGTCATTTTTTTATCCATTATTATTGAATGATTATATCTTATATAGGTAAGAAAAGTGGTAAAAAGGAGGCACCACGTTCTTAATAATTTAATCCGCCTGCCAAGGTTGACGCGGAGATCAATTTTATCCGATTAAACAGTAATTATAGGCTCTGAAATAGTAATACGGGCATCCGCCGCTACAGGGGTCGTGCCCAGCGGGCCAACGATCAGCGGGTTGATGTCCATTTCAACGATTTGTGGAAAATCGGTGACCAGCTGACTCATTCGCTGCAGACTGCTGCCAATGGCCTCCAGGTCGACACCTGCCTGTCCGCGGACACCCTGCAGTAACGCGAATGAGCGGGTACCTTCCAGCATCTGTATGGCCTCCCGAGCTGTGATCGGTGCCAGGTGGAAGGTGACATCTTTCATCACTTCCACAAAAATACCACCCAGACCGAACATCAGCATCGGGCCAAATTGTGGGTCACGCGTCATTCCGATGATCACTTCCCGACCGCTTGAGCACATTTTTTCAAGATAAACGCCATCGATTTGAGCCCCCGGGGCACGTTGGCCAATACGCAGCATCATCAGGTCAAAAGCGTCACGCACCGCATCCGGGCTGCCAAGGCCGAGTTTCACGCCTCCCATGTCTGATTTATGCAGAATGTCCGGTGAGGCAATTTTCATTGCCGCTGGATAGCCGATCTCTTCGGCCAGCTCTACCGCTTCATCGGAGGTGGCCGCCAGACGCCCCACAGGGACGTTGAAATTGTACGCCCTCAGGATTTCCTTCGCCTTGGCTTCACCGATCTGGTAATTCATATTTCGGGTCTGACGGGCGATTATGCGTTCGACACGACGTCGATTGACCGGGAAACGGGTGACAATTCGTTCGGGACGTTCTTTCCATGCCACATAATCGCACATTGCTTTCAGGGCCCCAACCGCTCGTTCCGGGGAAGG
>JAIPFO010000221.1 GCA_021736565.1 Phycisphaerae bacterium
GACCGAGGTCCTCGGAGACGAAAACGGCTGGGTTAAGGGCATTGGTTGTATCCGGATGACACTGGGAGAGCCGGACGCTTCCGGCCGCCGCCGTCCGGTCCCTATTGAAGGCTCGGAATTCACCCTTGACTGCGACCTGGTGATCGTGGCGATCGGGATCCATGCCAATCCACTGCTGACCCAGGCGACCCCCGAGTTAACTCTCAATAAATGGGGCTATATTGAAATCGACGATCACTTTGAAACCTCTATTCCGGCGGTATTCGCCGGCGGCGACATCGTCCGGGGCGCCGCTACGGTGATCCTGGCGATGGGCGACGGGAAAAAAGCCGCCCAGAATATCGACGCCTATCTGAAAGCAAAATAGCCGCCAGCGTCATCCGCATTTTTAACGTGGACATCATTTAAAGGAGAATGGCCATGCAATGCCCAGTATGTAAAGATGTTGTGCTTTCGAATGAGACGCTTGCCGAGGACCTCCTGGCCAAAGCCTGCCGGAAGTGTCAGGGCCGATGGCTGCCCTCTTTTCACTATTGGAAATGGCTGGATTCGCAGGGTCTTGTCCTGACCGAAAAACCACTTGAGCGCGTCACAAACGTGGCGACGAATGATTCCGGGGCGGGCAAACTTTGTCCGGAATGCGGTCATTTTTTACGCCACAACAAGGTGGGCCATGGCATTGATTTCTGCCTGGACCGCTGCAATCATTGCGGGGGCGTGTGGTTTGATCACAACGAGTGGGAGATCCTGGTCAGCCGGAACATGCACTGCCAGGTACACTATATATTCAGTGCGGCCTGGCAAAAACGGATCCAGGATGAAGAGCGTGAAATGACCTTCGAGCAACGGGTCGAGAAAATCGTGGGTAAAAATGACTATGCCCGGCTGAAAGAGGTTGCCCGGTGGATCGCCGAGAATGACCACAAGGAGACGTTGCTCAGCTATCTTCAAAACGCGTCAAAGGCGTAATGCGCTAACCGACACGTGCCGGAACCTGCCCCGTGGGGCCGCACAATACCAGGGCGTCCTGGCCATTTTTCGCAAGAATTACTTGTAAGAGACTCACCGGGCGTTCGGCCCGTTACCGCGCTACCTGCCGAGATTCCCACGACTGGTGGTTTCCATTTGAGTTTTTGGCAGTATATAGAAATTGTTTTTATACGTACTTTTTCTGCCGGATATTTTGAATTTAATTGCGCGGGAGGTTCGGTCGATTTTCATTTTCATTTCTTCGAGGGCCTTGCAGGGGTGCACAATAATGGGCGTCGATGTCGTGCTCGAGAGGAACACAAATTCGTAGCATTTATCGTTAGCATTAAATCGCAGATAGCCGAGGCGATTTGGCATCCAGTCTCCATCTTTCCACTTGGACATCTCGGTTGTTTGATTGCCGCTACTGGCCGTTACATCGGGGTTTTTCGTTGTTGAATTATTTTGTTCAGGACCGTTGGCATTCTCCGGCCGGGCTTCCAGGATATGGGGGCGGGGAACGTTCAGCAGTATGTTCCGAAGGTTTTCGGCGAGCATTAGTTTCTGCCTTTGTTCCTCTTTCTTTTCCGGCTGGTTCTCAACGATCTCACTGGTGTTATTGTTAAGCATCGCGTCTAATTTCGAGACCGGCTTGACTGTTGAGCCGGTCGGGGGCTCGCCAAAGGTTGACCCGGTGGCCACCAGCGATATTAGAATAAAATTTCTTTTCTCATAGACGGTCACTTCGCCCCATATTCTGAAAGTGATCTCCAGGTTCACTTTCTCGCCGCAGACCCGGGTCATGGAGGTGAGCCACTTATTGGGGAGTATTTCTATTGGGACGGTAAATTGTTCAGACTCCTTGAGTGACTTACCGGATGGATCTGACGGGCTGTCATTTGTTAGCGGGCCGGCGGTTTGGCGGCTTGACGATTCGGTCGTGACCCTGGCTTTGACCGGCGTGGGCTTCCCCGGGGTCATGACAAGAAACCATCGGCCATCCTCATGGCGGGCGAGTTTGCACTTCCGGTCAATAATCATGTTCCCTTCCGGGAGGATAAATTGTGTTTTCTGGAGTTCCTGGCTCGTGAAGCCCCCGGCATGGGATTGGATCTCCGCAGGGACATCAATGGCTTGAGCAGGGCCTGTTTCTGACGCGTGGCTGGCGGGTGCAGGCCCCTGGCCACTGGCGGTGAGAGACAGGGTCATCAGGACCATCGACAGGTTAATAATGTGGTGATTCATCAGGTGATCTCCTATAGAAGAGGCCGGCGTCATGTCGCCAGCATCAAAATGATTGTAAAGCGTTGTCTCTGTCTTTGAATCGGCATTTTCAGAGGTCATTATAGACTTTTGAGGTCTGCGTCGATCGCGGGTTACATTTTATCGGCGAAAAATTCATTAAGAATACTGACGACATCGTCCAAAGAATCGACAAAATGAAACTGGTGGCCATCGGTCTGGCGGGTCTTGATGATGGTCTCATACACAGGCTTCCAAAACGCTCCCAGGCAGATCAGGGGCGCATCGGAAAGGAATTTTTTGTTCATCAGTTCCCAGCAGGTAACAAGTTCCAATAATGTCCCGGTACTTCCGGGCAGAATAATGTACGCATCGGCCAGCCGGATCAAGGTATTGAGCCGTTGTGTGAGATCTTTAGTCCGTATCTCCTTGTCGATCCATGGGTTAGGGCCACTTGGCCCAAAGGCATCACAGGTCACCCCGGTCGAAAGCCCGCCGGCGTCCCTGACGCCCCTGGCGGAAGCGGCCATCGTCCCTTTATACCCGCCATTGACAATATTGTACCCCCCCGCTCCCAGAGCCTGTCCGAGTTGATACGCCAGTAAATATGGCTGAGAATCGGCCGTCGGTTCAGACGCCCCGAATACCGCAATAGTTTTAGGGATAACATCCATCATAGTGGCATCATTGTACCAAAGCGCAGAAGTAATACAAGCAGGAGTTGCGATTATTGGATTTACGGGGGCTGAATTATCTTTTGGCAAGTCATATTCAGGCCGTCCAGGAAATTATTTTTATCAAATAGACTTTTTTATCGTCCCTATTATACGTTTTAAAGGGCATTTTTCATATCTTAAAGCGTATAAATGCCATGAAGGTTACTAAAAAGTGAGACGATGAACTCCAGATAAAAGAGTTGAATCGATATTAACTTGTTGCTATTTATTGTCGATGAAAGGGGCATGAGTAAAAAGCGTGATTATAAAAACATGGTAAGGCGTTTTTCAATCGCCATGATTGGCTTCATTATCCTGTTCTCACTGTTCATGACGTACCGTGTCTGGTCGTCGAGTAATGACCATCTGAATAACCTGCTGGCCAAGCAGGCCGACCTGGCTTTGGAATTTGACATTTCAGTTCGCCACTATGTTACCGAGCATATCCGGCCGTTTGCTCAAAAGCACGTCGGCCAGGATGATTTTGTGGCGGAAACCATGTCCACCTCCTTTATCGCCCGAAGTGTCTTTAACAAGGTCCGCCAGAGATATCCGAGCTATATTCTCAAGTTATCATCGGATAGCCCCCGAAATCCGGCGAATCAAGCGTCTCCGGAAGAGTTAAAAATTATCGAGTATTTCAATGAGAATCCTAAAACTCAGCGATGGTCGGGTCAGATACAAATAGACGGCATTGACTATTATGCGTCCTTTAACGCCCGACGCATGAAGAAAAGCTGCCTGGAATGCCATGGCAACCCTGAAGATTCGCCACGATCCATACTGAAGCGTTATGGCCGGGATGCGGGATTTAATCGTCCGATCGGAGAGGTCGTTGCGATGGATACCGTCGCGATCCCAATGGCCCAGGCCCGTACCGAAATCGCAGCCAGTACCATCAAAGACTCGATACTTCTGATCGTGGGGCTCTGTATTTTTGCGACGACGATCTACCTGGTGTTCAGAAAAATGGTTCAACATATTCAACACCAAAATAACTTTTTAACCACGGTCTTAAATTCCATAACGCATCCCTTTTATGTTATAGATATCCGGGATTACACCATTGTTCAGGCCAATGAGGTCTCGGGGCTTGATACGACCGGTGAGAAGATCCCCTGCTATAAACATACCCATAACCTCAATGCCCCCTGTGATGAGCCGGGCAACCTGTGCCCCCTGAAAGCGGTGGTCGAAAAGAAGGAATCGGTGACCGTTGAGCATATTCATCACAATGAAGGGGGTGCCGATCAATACCTGGAAGTCCGGGCATTTCCGATATTTGACGCCAAAGGCGAGGTTTGCCAGGTGATCGAGTCGGTCATGGATATCACCGAACGCAAGACGATGGAAAAAGAGCTGAAACAAAGCCGGGATGAATTAGAAAGCCAGGTGCAGCGTCGAACCCTCCAGCTCAAAAAGAGTCAGGAACAGTTAGAGCTGGCGGTTGATGGTGCGGCCCTGGGCATGTGGGACTGGAATATTCAAACAGGCCACGTCTACGTTAATCGTCAGTGGACCGAAACATTGGGGTACGCTCAAGGCGAGATAAAACCGAACCTGGAAGCGATTAAATCGCTCATTCACCCGGAGGACCGTTCACATGTTGAAGAGGCCATAGAATGTAACCTTTCCCGCGCGGCCTTTTTTCATGAATATGAGTTTCGGATGCGTTGCAAGTCGGGAGAATGGCTATGGATATTGGCCCGGGGTAAAGTGGTGGAATATGACAAAGAGGGTCATCCCCTGCGACATGCCGGTTCGCAGTTAGACATTACCTCTCGCAAGCGTGCTGAAGACGAATTAAAAATGCATCGTGCGCATTTAGAGACCATGGTAAGAGAGCGTACCGACGAATTGAACGCTGTGAACCAGCAACTGACCCAGAACGCCGAAAATGCCCGTCAACTGGCGGATGAGGCTAATGTGGCGAACCAGGCAAAAAGTGAGTTTCTGGCCAATATGAGCCATGAGATACGCACCCCCATGAATGCGATCATTGGCTTTAGTGACATTCTCTCGCAGGAAGAAGGTCTATCCGAATCGCAACTGGCGTACGTCGGTTTTATTCGCAATTCGGGAAAAAATCTTCTGGCGATCGTTAATGACATTCTGGACCTGTCGAAAATTGAAGCGGGGAAACTGAAAATTGAAATGCTTGAATGTAACCTGAGTGACATTTTAGCGAATGTTAAGTTACTGGCACAGGGCGATGCGCAGCAGAAAGGCCTTGACTTTCAACTTCTCCTGGCCGATGACCTGCCAGAGATCCTCAAGATAGACTCGGCCCGTCTGAGGCAGTGTTTGATCAATTTGATCAGTAACGCCATTAAATTTACGGACCAGGGGTATGTCACCCTGAAGATCGGTCTCGGGCAGAATTCGCCCCTTCCAATGATCGACTTCATGGTTGAAGATTCCGGGATCGGGATATCGCCGGATAAGACCGAGTCGATATTTGAATCGTTTAACCAGGCCGATTGCAGTACAACGCGTAAATATGGCGGGACAGGTTTGGGCCTTACGATAACCAAACACCTGGCTGAACTGATGGGTGGTGACGTTACGGTACAAAGTGAGCCCGGTCGGGGATCGGTCTTCTGCTTACGTATTCCGTTGGTCTTGCACGATGAACATGATGACATGCGATTAAACATCTATGAGACGGACCAAGTTTGCCAATGAATTTCAGCCAGCCCCCCTGCCAAACGCCGAGGATTTATGACGCCCCTGGTGATGGCCGCCCATCGGTGGTCGCACCATGATCTCCACATTCCGCAATCGCTCGGCCATGGACGGTGGGAGATATTTATATCCCGTATCATTCGACATGGATCGCTCCTTTCTCCTGCAGGATCGAACGGGTCACCACCGCGACAATGACCACAGCGCCGCCGGCGAGGGCCCATTGGCCAGGTATTTCCCCTTTGAACAGGCCAACCCAAATCGGATTGAGGATGGGTTCCAGCATCGTGATGATGATCGCCTCTAGCGCGGTAACGTGCTTGATGGCAATGGTATAGATGACATACGCCAGCCCGATCTGGACCACACCGGCGATCAGCAGGCACAGCCAGCTCTGCGCATCGGGCATGGCCTTGAACATAAACGGCAGGGTGACCAGCCCTACCAGGATATTACCGAGAAAGACGGACCCGATAGGCGAAGCGTCTTTTTGCATTCGCATAAAGATAAACATGGCGGCAAAAAAGAGGCCGCTGAGAATCCCGAAGATGTTCCCCAACATCTTTTCGCTGCTCAGATCGTCCAAAAAAAACAAGGCCATCCCGCCCAGGGTTACCGCGATAAACAGCCAGTCAAGCCGTGCGACCTTCTCCTTGAGCAGCCATCCGCCCAATAACGCGACATAGACCGGTGCGGTATATTGCAGTAACACCGCGTTGGCGGCGGTGGTCTTTACCATGGCCAACACGTAACAGGTCAGTGTAATACAATAGCAAACGGCCCCGGCGATCTGCACTTTGAAAAAGGTAAAATCCTTCCGCCGGATAAAAACCAGCAAGACCGGCAAGGGGAAAATACGCCGGACCCCGGCAATGGCCTGCGCATTCCAAC
>JAIPFO010000222.1 GCA_021736565.1 Phycisphaerae bacterium
AAAAAAATCTCATCCATCGAGATTCCCGTCGAGTCACGCCAAAGTGACTTCCTCAGTTACACCACTGCCCAGACCTTTGAAAATTTCGGCCAGGCCAGCAGAATGCGGAAAAACCAGCAGGGCCCGCCCCTCCTCGCATCGCTATTCAACTGCCAACCCCTGCGAAAAACCTCCATCAGTCGCTATGAAGAGCCGGCAGTAAAGTTATTTGAGGATATCACCGGGGTCCAAAACGATCAGGCCGCCTATACCGTTCGTATCCTGGCAGTCGATAAACAGCGAGACCCCGTCTCCCTCGACGATGATGGCCGGCAGGGTTCAGCAGCCATTGATCCGATGACTGATAATAGCTCGACGGTAAAAGAGCAGGTTACGACCGATTGGAAAAACCTTAAAGCATACCAGATGGCCTGTGAGCAGGCCGAGGCCTTTGCCGAACTCGCCGCCGATGATTTTGATGCCGCCATCGAAAAAACAAATGCTTCTCTTAAATCGGACGACCCCAATGATCCGGTACTGAAGTTGCAGGAAGGGGATCTGGAAAAAGACCGGACGCAAATGGAATCGTTGGTCAACCGGGTAGCAGAACTGCGACAGCAGATTAGAGACTATCCCAATTTAGCGAACTACATTTCAGGCACAATGAACCAAAGTCAACAAATGATCGCTCAGTACAACCAACAGTTCAATGAAGCCATGAAACGCGCTCAGGAACTCAAAGCGGCCCCTTCCAAACGACCTCTCCTCAAACGCCCCCAGGCCTTTGCCTGCCGCGTGTTCGAAAACCTGACGGTCACACCGCCCTACCAGGAAGACTACAACCGCCGAAAGGCCATCGTAGCCCAGTCCCTCCAGCATCAGTTCCAGGACCTGTATATCGTGATTCATTACAATCCTGAAAATATCGAAAAACGCATGAAATATGATGATATCGTCCGCGAAAAGGCCGACGATGAAGCCAAAAATGAATGATTCGTTAACGAAACGCCCACGTCTAATGGCGATCCGCCAAACGCGGAATCTGCCCGTGAGACCCGGCACATGGGCTCCGAAATAACCTAGGGCACTGGCGTCAGGATCAGCAATTTATTCTCTGACTTGAGTGAGGCTTTGCGTCATGCATTTTATCAGTTCAGCTCGCCTCATCTCGCTGCTGACCCTGGCCAGTCGCATCCTGGGCCTCATTCGTGATGGACTGATGTCCCGCGTTTTCGGCGCGACCCTGCTGCACTACTTCTACATCCCCTTCCTGATCCCCAACCTCTCGCGAAGAATTTTCGGCGAAGGGGCCCTCTCTGCCGCCCTCATCCCGGTCTATACCGAACAACTCCACAAAGACCCCAAACTCGCCAAACGCCTGGCCCAAAGCGTGGTGACCTTACTGGTGATCATCCTTTCAGCCCTGACACTCGTAGGCCTGGGACTCATCGGGGCCTATTGGAATTTCTTCAGTAGCCAGGGCGAAAAAACACTCCTCATGTTCAACCTGGCGGCGATCATGCTGCCCTACATGATCCTGATCTGCACCGTCGCCGCCCTGGGCGGCCTGCTCAACGTCCACCATCATTTCACCGCACCGGCCGCCGCACCGATCCTCCTGAACCTCGCCATTATTATCGGTGTGATCTGTTTCAGAAAATATTTCGGCGATACCCCCGAACAGCAGATTTATGTCATCGCCGTTTCAGTCCTTATCGCCGGGGTCCTGCAACTGGCCATACAAATCCCCGCCCTGGCCAAAGCGGGCATTTCTATTCGCCCGCGATTTCACTTCTCCGACGCACCCCTCAAAAAAATATTTTGCCTCATGGCCCCCATGATCATCGGCCTGGCCACCGTTCAGATCAACACCCTGATGGATTCTCTGATCGCCCTCTACCTCTCATCCAGCCCCGAAAGAGGCACCACCTTTACCCTCCTGGGGTATACCATCAACTATCCGGTCATCGAAGGATCGGTCACCTATCTCTTCTATGCCCAACGCTGCTACCAGTTCCCCCTCGGACTCTTTGGCATCGCCCTGGCCACCGCCATTTTCCCAACCCTCAGCAAGTATGCCGTCAAAAAAGACATCGCAGGCTTTTCCGACACCCTCGCCCAGGGATTACGTATGGTCCTCTATATCGGCCTGCCCGCCACCGCCGGGATGATCCTGGTACGCACCCTCCTGGTCCATGAAATATTTGAAGGCCGCCAGTTTACCGCCGCCGATACCGCCCAAACCTCATGGACTTTATTATTCTACTCGCTCGGCATCGCCTTCTATTGCCTCCAGCAGCTTATCGTCAGGGCCTATTATTCCTTCCAGGACTCGGTCACCCCCGTAAAGGTCGCCGTGCGAATGGTCGCGGTCAATTTCATCCTGAACCTCACCCTGATCTGGTTCCTCGCTACCGGCGGCCTGGCCCTTTCAACCGCCATCAGCGCCGCCCTGCAGGTCACCATACTCCTGATCATCCTGACCCGGCGTTATCAACTGAAACTCACTGAAAACCTCATCCCCACCCTCATCAAAACGATCCTCGCCACCGCAATAATGACCCTGGCGGGCTACGCCACACTGCATGCCTTAAACGAGACATCTGCCCTGATACAATTGACTTTCTCAGTAATTGCCTGTAGTATCTCCTACGTTATCGCGTCTATAATACTAAAGATTCCCGAATTTAAGGTTTTGGTGAGTGGTTCGCCAAAAGTCAATAGTGACAAGTAAAAAGGCCAATAAAACGCCAGGGGCAATCCGCCAAAGCCGGATGGCGGCCTAAAGAGACGACAGAGGAAAAAAATGAAAGATTTAATCAATCATAACGGCCGAAAAGCGGTGCTCTATGCCGGTCTTCTAGGCTTCTCAGCCCTGATCAATAACCAGATAATCCTTATGGATAGCATCAAAAACGCCCTGACAAGCTTTGAACAGGGTCTCAAAACACGCATCGGCTCGGGGTTCCTGGTGAGCCTGGGTGAATTTATCCTGGGAATCATTCTGCTTTCCATTCTGGGCAAACTCATCAAAATCGCCAAGAAAAAAAAGCAGATGCAAAAGTACCTGATCCCGAAACCCACCGAAACGGAAGAACCCGCCCCCACCGGGCCAAGCCTCTTACTGATCATAGCCCCAATCGTCAGTGTCATATTGGCGCTGGCGGGCACCGCATGCCTGTTCGCTTCCACCTATTTCTTCAGTAATATCTATGGCCTGTGTACCGCGATCATCACAAAAAATATCTACGACCCCAATACCCAGGCCCCGGGCATCGCCGTATTGATCAAAGTGACCATTGGACTGCTCGGGATCTTTCTGTTTATCGTCCTCTACAAATGGCGAATTGCCCGTCGCCACGGCCCAACCTTCCGCCGGCTCAATGTCGACGGCCAGGCCTGGCTCACCGAACGGATCTCCTGGAAAAACCTGGTCATCGGCCGGAAAATAAAATTCATCCCCTTTATCGGTAAGGCCGGTATCCACCTGCCCGATTGGGCCACAAATACCGATTCGAATGAGCGTATTAGTGTCGAGGTTGACGCCCGCGATTTCCCCAGTGGTGACGATAAAGACATAACATTTATATCCTATAATCTTGACCGGGAGCCGGGACGCCTGACCGATCCTGAATCGGCCTCACTCAAACGCTTTGAACGCAACTTGCTTGTTGCCGACGGCAAGTCCAAAACGCTGGTCCGACGGGCCATGCTCATTGAAAACGATAAACGCACCCGGGCCAAGTCCATCAAAGCATACGGCGAAAATTTCGCCAAAGAAGGTCGATGTCTCTTCTGCTTGAAGTTCAATATTAAACGCGGCATGTCCGACGATACCGACGAAGACCAAGACGCCATCGACCACGACGATCTCGATAGCGGCATCGCCGCTAATAGCTTTGAACGCTGGGATAAGCTGGGCTTACGCCGTATCTTGGACTGGGGACCCGGCTACAAACTGATCTATCGCAGCCGGGCGTTCGATATTGATATGGACTTCTTCGGCACCATCCCCCTGGGCAAGGGCCGGGCCCTCCGCCGTAAGTTTTACGTCAAAGACGCCAACAACCGGATCGTCGCTAAAATGACCGAACGCCATATCCTCAAAAAAATATGGCCGATCATGGATAACGACTGGCAAATCGACATATTCAACCCCGACCTGGCCAACGACGAATCGTTCGGCTACATCCTCTCACTGATCACCCAGTATTTCCGAAACACCACCCGCTACGAAAACAACGCCTGCCAACGTAATATCGAACAGAAAGAAACGTCAACCCTCGAACCACCCGCCGATGATTGATCAATACTCCCCCAAATCATCCACCAGCCGTACATAACTGATCAGCTGTATGCGGGCCAGCGCATAATGCTGGCGCAGCATCACCAACCGGCGGGTATATCGCGGTTCGGCCTTTAATATATGATCATGGAACAGACGCACCGCCTTGCCGGGGTGATCCTGAACCAGCATCTGGATGCCGAACCGGTTCAGGCCGTATCCTGTTTTCGCCGTTCGCAACATCACCGGATCCTCAGACAACCCGGCCATATGGCATTCCAGAAACGCGTTGAATTGTCCAATATTCCTCCGTGCATTCTCTATCATTCTATTCGCTTTATTCACCGAAAAAACCTTACAGCCCATAATATGAACCATTTCGGCAATGTCCGCCATCGGCTGATCATTCAGCTCCCCGGCGGCAAACTCAATATCATAGGCCAGCCGCAACGCCATCGCCCGTTTGAAATCCCGCCCGAACATCCAGAAGACCTGGTGATGTGACTCCCGGGTCGTCTCAGAAAATATCCGCCGTATCATCTTCCGGCGACTCGTCTGCAAATCCGCCAGAACCTCACCCCCCTTCTCGTTGAAATGCGCCCTGACCAACGAGTCGATCTGCGAGTCCTTCCATAAGATATCCTGGGCGTTAAAATAATCCGGCTCGTTCTTTGCGACATGCCGCTTATTAAGCCGGAAGATCATACTGCCAACACTCATCCCGATTTTTTTCATCGTCAGGTTATGCCACAATGGGGACGGATGGCCCGAGAGGGCCTCTTGAAGCTTCACATTCCATGGGATCCCAACCTTCAAACGGGCCCCTCGAATCGCTGAATTCGCCGCATATTGCTCTTTGAGCTTACAGTCGCCCCGCGTAAAAAACGCCCCGTCATACCAGTCTTCCACCAGCGAAAAATCATAACCACACTGCACCTGCTGCAATTTCTGATGACACGCCTCTTTCAAGGCACCGCTCGCTGTCGCCATAAACGATGCCTTGTCATGCACCTGCATACGCGTATTGCCCTGCGTTGTTTGTTCCAGTGCCACTTCGTAACAAAATACCCGCTCCCACAAAACCGCCAGATGCCAGGCCATATCCACCTTCTTACGATCTTCCATCAGGTTTAGCGAATTCGCGTCCGCCATTAAAAGCCGCTCGGATGAAAACAGATTCGATATGCCCGTCAGCGTATTGCCCATCCCAAAGGTTAACGTCGCCACAACCATCGGTATCAAGGCAGCGTTCAACTTGGTAATCGGCAGGTCATGGCCAAAGAACTCCTTACCAAAAAGATCGATCGCCATAGCACAACAGGCGATAAACACCGCCACGCCCGTATAACGCATCGCCTGCCGTTTCAACCAGCAGCCCGCCAGGTAAACCAGTTGCATCACCCCCACCACCCTGCGATAGTCTCTTAATTTCGCCACCGCTAGTTCGCTCCAGCCTTTATCGCTTTACTTAAGGTTATCACCATAACGGTTACCATAAACACAATAAACGAAATTCGCAATACTTTTCGCGGTAAGACATGAGTAAGCCGCCCCCCGATATAACTGCCTATGATCGCCGTAGGAACCAGCATCGCCGCCAGCGTCAGCGATTCTTTGATCATCAGCCCATGACCCGCCAACGTCATATTCTTATAGATCGCCCCGCAAAACGACACACACATGATCGTCACCGCCGAATTCGCGATCGCTCGCCGCAGTGGCAGCCGCAATACGATCTGCTGGGCCGGCACACACAACGCCCCACCACCGATCCCCAGCAACCCCGCGACAAATCCCATCGGCAGACCCACCAGTATGATCTTCCAAACCGACATCGCCACCTCCGGGTCAAACGCCTCGGTTAAATTAGTCTTCCTGAAATACCGCCAGATATTATAAACCGCCACATAACCCAAAAAAACCGCCAGAATGATCGCCAGGTAACGCCCATTCTCCCGCGCAAACGCCGAACTGTTACTCAACACAACTCCACTGATAATGCCAACAAATGCCGAAGGCACCAGCCACCGGACAACCGGCGGCATGATCGCCCTGGCCCGCCGATGAGCCAAAACCGCCGGCAGGGCGATAAAAACATTGCAGATCATCGCCGACGCCTGCAGCAAATGCTGAAGAGAACCGCTATACCCCCGAGCCGTATGACTCAAATAGACGATCATCGCCGGAATAATGATCGTAGAACCCCCAACCCCCAGCAGCCCCCCCACCAAACC
>JAIPFO010000223.1 GCA_021736565.1 Phycisphaerae bacterium
GGAACTGGGTCCTGTAAACATAGTCGGTATTTACGAAGCGTGCCCGGATGATGTCCATGTTCTTCCCGTAATTCGGATCGGGAAAGGTGCCGTTGTTTACCATGCAGGCCAGGATGGTTCCTGGCACCGTGGCCTGCATCCATCCGTCCGGGACAAACGCCGCTTTCGAAACAGTGGTCCCGGCGGTATTGATATCTGAGTAATTGAGGGAAGGGATCTCACGCAACTGCCAGCCGCTGTGGAGCAGTACGCCATTGTCTTCCGGTGAATTCCAGGGCGCTGGGGACCGAGCCGAATCGGCGGCAAAGGCCCAATGGACGGAGCAGAAAAACAGCAATAATGATAACATGTAACGCATTTGTTTCGCCTTTCGATAATATCCTGTTTTCAGTGGTGTTCTCAGCCCGCGAGCAGTTTTCTTCATACGATTTCCTTGACTTGCTTCGTGATAAATATGTAACTGTTCACGGATATTTTGAGCGTATTGAGCAACGCACTCAATGTCAAAATGACCATTTTTAATTCAATAATGGTTATTAAGGCATACACAAGGCGGCATGTCAATATTTTTCTCAAGCAAATCTCCAAAAGGTTTGAAACGCAGTCGGCTTTTTTGTTGTTTTCGATCACGAATGTGATAATATGGCACACTCCTCTTGCGATTATGTCCCGCAAAAAAATAATCACTAAAATATAACTGGAGTTTTGGATAATTGGTATTAAACACACAAGGAGATAAAATGACTACACTCCCTATAATCAAACAGCCGATTCATAAGGCCCATCTACCCTTCCTGATGTACATATCCATAACTTCCGCGTTGGGTGGTTTTTTGTGGGGTTTTGACGCGATCGTCATATCAGGCACAATAGATACGGTAAAAGCACAATTTACACTTTCATCGTTTACTGAGGGTTTATTCGTCAGTTCTGGTCTGGCTGGGGCTGTGGTCGGATCTGCCCTGGCAGGCTGGCTAAGCGACCGGTTCGGCCGCAGCCGAAATCTTATACTCGCTGCCGCTTTGCTGCTTATCTCGGCATTTGGCAGTGGTTTTTCAAGTTCCATCTGGCAGCTTATTATCTCAAGATGGATCGGCGGGCTGGGTGTGGGCATCTCAGCCATGGTCTGCCCGCTTTATATTTCTGAAATATCCCCTGCACATTTAAGAGGACGACTGGTTACGGTGTTTCAATTTGCGATAACTATAGGAATTATGGTTGCCTTGTTAAATAATGTCGCTCTCCATCGTTTCGCACAATACATGGCCGAACGTGTACATGAAGATACTTTCTTGAAATGGTTTCTTGTGGATGAGACATGGCGCGCGATGTTTGCAACCGAACTTATTCCGGGGGCTATATTTCTTGGGTTGGTATTGACACTTCCTGAAAGCCCCAGATGGCTTATCAAATCGGGTATAAAGGAACCCGCCAATAAAATATTGAAACGCATTTTCATTCAAGACGCCGAACAGGAGTATATGGAAATACAGAAAACAATCGCCCAGGAAGATGCTTCAAGGAAGCGTTTTATTGATGTGTTTGCACCTCGTTACCGCAAGATTCTATTTGTTGCTGTTGCCCTTGCGGTCTTTGCCCAGTTCAGCGGAATTAATGTGGTATTTTATTATGGTAAGTCTTTATTAAAAGATGCCGGCCTCAAACCAGACAGCGCGTTAAGCGGCGCAGCGGTCATCGGTTTTTTCAACATGATCTTCACAATCATTGCAATGTGGTTGGTCGATAAAATTGGACGATGCAAGCTGATGCAGATCGGCACGATCGGAGCCATTGTATGCCTGGTGGCTATTGGAGCCATGTTTTCAGGGTCAAGCACTATTCTGATCATTTTTATGTGCGGTTTTGTGGCCTGTTTTGCCTTTTCACTGGGCCCGATTAAATTCATATTCGCCTCCGAGATATTTCCGACAAATATCCGCTCTCATGCCATGTCGATCGTTCTACTTTCAATGTGGCTTGTTGACACGTTGGTAGGGCAATTCTTCCCCATACTTCGTGACAGCATCGGAACCTCTGCGACATTTTTCTTTTTTGCAGGCATCCTGATCCCGCAGATTTTTATCGTATGGAAGGTGATGCCCGAAACTGCTGGAAAATCATTGGAAGAGATCGAATCCTGGTATAATTGATTTATTTAAAGGAAACTAAAATATTTATTGATTGGGCTGCCCCCGTTTTACATACCAATTGTTATGAGAGTATTTCACACATATTCTCCTTGTCTTGAGCAAGGATTCACTCGGAAATCCCCAGTGCCCGTAATTCTCCAGCCACAATTTGAGTCCGTTCCTGTTGGCAACCTCACGCAAGCCGCCGACATAACCCTCCGCCACTTCATCAGCCACAAGCCGGCGCAGATTCACTGGTCGGCGTCAAACCCATGCGATGGATAATCCACTCTCCGTCCAGAACATCCCATGTGAGCGTTCCGTCCACAGTCATCATGGAACTGATATCCACCACCTGTTCCGGCTGGATCGCTAGCGCAGGCCGTGTCAATCCGGGCTGATCAGGCCATGAATAATAGTTGCACGGCGGTATTGGGTCCTGGAATGTCTTACCAAGCTGTTTCTCGACAAAGAACTCTGTTCGCGCCACCGCCCTGAGATCGAGTTCAGCCAATTCAAACACATTCAGCGTCCCGGGAAACATCACACGCCAGTAGCGGCCTGATGTTTCCGGAAACACAACACATACCGCCCCAAAAAGCATAAAGCCGACATTTAACGAGGGATTACTCCGATCAATTTTAAAAGTACGCTCCTGCCGCCATCCTCGGCAGGACGCGGAAACGCAAGCACCGTCAGGTCCATGTAGGACTCTGTCGGAACAGGAAGTTTCGCTGAAAACTTGAGGGGGCCCTTCACAACGGTCTCGCTCCGTACAATGTAACGCATCGCCTGCTCAGGTTTTATCCAGGGTCCGCCGGATTGACTCCAACCGGGTGAATTGAAAACCCCGATGTCCACGCCCGTACGCGCTGCCTCCCTGGCAGGCAGTTACTTCGGCCACCCCATTTTAAAGGTATCTTTGGGATAGACTACCTCGACATGGCCGTCGAGCATGACGGCGTTGGAATTACCGGAATTGCGGTCGTTACCGACCGTGTTGTGGAACGTGGCGAAGCAGGCGTCGTAGTTTGACGCGGCATAGGGTGAGGTTCTTCCGATCAGGTGATTATTATTAAGCGAATAAACGGAGACTCCCGGGATGAGCCAGATGTTTTCTTCGCAAAAGTAAAATACGGACGCCGGCCTTTTTACCTGGCTCTCTTTTGCCACTTTACTATAAAAACCGTTACCCAGGTATCCGTTCATACAAAAGCTGTACTGCGGCACGACTGGCACGGTGGAATTATGATTGGGATGGCTGGTTCCGTACCGCTTGGCAATGCCATGAAATGTGGGACAGACGTGAATCTCCTTCGTCATCAGATAGGGCCATAAAACACCTGCTTTTAGAGGATGCAGATGGTAGTCGAGGCGAACATCGTGCCAGGCACAAGCAGGTGCCGGCACAAAATATGGGGTATGGAGCCAGTTATAGGGGTGTGGAAAATTTCCATCATTTTCCATGAGGTACATGTTGCCGGCCAGGCCGTACTGGTGGAGTGAACTTTTGCAGACTGAAAAGCGGGCCTGCTCCTTGGCTTTATTCAAGGCGGGCATCAAAATAGCCACCAGAAGGGCAATAATGGATATCACCACGAGCAGTTCAATGAGAGTAAATGCTTTTTTTCTGGACATTGATTTATCTCTAATAATGCCATAACAAGATTTTGGACAACTGCATTGTTTTTACAGTTTTTTTAAGACGACGATGGCAGTATCGTCGAAACGCTTGGTCAGGCCGGTGAACTTTCGCATCAGCCAGAGGATGTTTTTGGCCGCCTGCTGGGCGGACATATCGGCGGAGGCCCGGGCGGCCTTGATGATCCGGGTCCTGCCAAACATTTCCCGTTCAAAATTAAGGGCCTCGGCCAGACCATCCGTATACATGACCACCATGTCATTGGGCTCAAGGGTGACTTCGCTGGGCGTGTAACTGGCATTCTGATCAACCCCCAGGACCAGGCCGCCCTGGTCAAGGTCAATCACCCGATTATTGCGTATTAAAATGGGCGGCTCGTGCCCGCAATTGCAATAGGATAACGCCGCGGTGTTGCTATTATAAAACGCACAGAACATCGTCGCGAATTCGCCCAGTTCAATGTCGTGGTAGAACATCCGGTTCACACGGATGAGAAGCTCTCCCATCGACGTGATGGTTTCTGAATATGCCCGTAAGGACGACCGCAATGTAGCCATTTTCAGTGAAGCCGGTATCCCCTTGCCCATGATGTCGCCGATCGCCAGTACAAGCCGGTTCTCCGAAAGCGGGATCATATCGTAAAAATCGCCGCCAACCTCATGGCACGGCACATAGATTCCCGCCAGGTCCAAACCGGCAACACGTGGAGGGGTCAGAGGGATCAGACGACGCTGCACTTCGCCGGCCAGGCGAACTTGACGGGCAACCCGTTCCCCCTCTAACGCTTCTCTGTAAAGTCGCCCGTTAACGATCGCTGCGGCCGATTGAGATGCAACCGTCCGGGCCAGGGATATATCTTCAGCACTGAACCGCCGAAGTTTTTTACTATAGAGCCGTAAAATGCCAATGCCCCGCCCCTTGTAAAGCATCCCGATGCTCAGATTACTGATCACCCCTTCACGAAGAATCGCATTGTGATGCCGTTTGAAATGGGGGTCGGTACGCATATCTTCAACAACAATGGCCTGGCCGCTGAGGGCTTTCCCGTTTAATTCACTCTCTTTGGCAGTAACAGGGCCTTTATTTTTATATTCTTCACTGAGGCCGTAGGTCGCCATGAGTACTAACTCGCCGGTCTCATCATCCAGCAAGCGCAAACCTGCCGCCTCAACGCCCAGAGATTCGGCGATCGTCTTAACGACTATATCGAGAACCTGATGGAGTTCCATCGGGCTGGTCAGTAATCGGGCGGTCTCGTAAACACTTGTCAATCCATCGTTTAGATGCCGAACCTGTTTATCAAGCTGACCAATGACCTGCTTGGCATTATCATCGTTTTGTTTCATATCATTCATATTTTTCATTCATTAATCATATTCCTCTGGTGTGCCCAATTGGAGATTCTAACACGATATATGGACGATTGTCAAGCCTGTAATTGACAGCGCCGCTTAAAATTCGTATGATGACTCCAATGAGTAACGCCAGATTCCTAGAACCCGTTTTACGCTTTTTTAAAGGGTGGCCTTAAGACGCAACCCCCCTTTTGACCTGGAAGTTATTATTCACGCCAGCACCATAACCTATTTTGATACCATGATGCTGGTAATTCATCGGTATTTTTACGCGTCAATGATGACTTTTGACGCATACATCAAAAAAACAGGATAAACTTATGAATAAATCAAGTAAAAGTTGGCAGGCCCGAATGAGTCATGAACAAGATGAGATGGCCGTTGATTTCGTCGAATCCATCAGTTTTGACAATCGGATGTATAAATATGACATCGCTGGAAGCATGGCACATGCCCAAATGCTTTCAGAACAGAAGCTTATTACAAAAAAGGAATTCGGTGAGATTAAGAAGGGACTGACCGAAATCGCCGAGGCGATTGACGCCGGCAGGTTCAAATTTGACAAAAAGCATGAAGACATTCATATGGTCATTGAAGCGGCCCTGATCAAGAAAATTGGCGATGCCGGCAAGAAACTGCACACCGGCCGAAGCCGAAACGACCAGGTGGCACTGGATATGCGGCTGTGGATGCGAGATCGCATTCAGAGCATCGTCGAATTACTGAAAACCTTGCAGCGAGCCCTGGTCGAACAGGCCAGCACACAGGGACAGGTGGTCATGCCCGGTTATACGCACATGCAGCGAGCTCAACCGGTGTTGTCGGGAAACTATCTGCTGAACTTTGCCGAACAGTTCCAACGGGATAAATTGCGATTTATCGATGCCTTCAAAAGGGTTAATATCAGCCCACTGGGCAGCGGGGCCTTGGCCGGCAGCAGTTTACCCCTTAACCGACGGCGGGTCGCCGAATTACTCGGGTTCCCCGATATTACACGAAACAGTATCGACAGCATCAGCGACCGGGACTTCTGCGTAGAATTCGCCTTTGCCTGTGCGATGACCGGCACCCACCTCTCACGCCTGGCCGAAGACTGGATCATCTATTCCAGCCAGGAGTTTGGATTCATTAAGATCTCTGACGCCTACAGTACCGGGTCAAGCATGATGCCCCAGAAGCGAAATCCTGATATGCTGGAGTTGATTCGGGGTAAAGCCGGCGGGCTTTATGGCGACCTGACGGCCTTGCTGGTCATGATGAAGGGCCTCCCCACCGGCTACAATCGCGATATGCAGGATGACAAACGGTACATATTCGAC
>JAIPFO010000224.1 GCA_021736565.1 Phycisphaerae bacterium
ATCGGCCGGATTCCGGCCCGGACAAAACACGCCTGGTTGTCCATCTCTACTGGAAAGCCAGCCGGGCGACGTTGTATCTTAACACCTCGGGGGTGAAAATATCCGACCGGAGCTACCGTCGTATGCCCTATAAAGCGCCAATGCGGGAGTCTCTGGCGGCGGCAACAATGATGGAGACCGGCTATGACGGCACCACTCCGCTGCTGGTACCTATGTGCGGCAGTGGGACCCTGGCAATCGAAGCGGCCTTACTGGCCACCGGCCGAGCCCCGGGATTACTAAGGCCTAACTTTGGATTCATGCATATCAAGGCCCTTGAAAAGGAAGACTGGGAATCAATTCGCCGCGAGATTCGCAAAGAGCGAAAGAAGGATCTGGCGTTCCCAATTATCGCAACAGATATCGCCCCGGAAGCCATAGAAGCTGCAAAGAAAAACGCGATGACTGCGGGGGTTGACCACCTGATCGATTTTTCTGTCTGCGATTTTGCCGATACGAAGGTCCCTGAAGAAAACGGAATCGTCATCCTTAACCCTGAATATGGCCAGCGCATGGGCGAAATTTCCGAGCTGGAAAAAACCTACGCCCGGATCGGCGACTTTTTTAAGCAGAAATGTAAAGGCTACACCGCCTACATCTTCACCGGGAATCTTCCCCTGGCTAAAAAAGTAGGGCTCAGAACCAGCCGGCGTACGGAATTCTACAATGCTGATATCGAGTGTCGACTATTAAAATATGACATGTATGACGGCACCAGAAAGGGCGACAGTGAATCGCTTCCCGAGGATATGTAGGGGGGGCGAAAAGATGTGCAAAATGCCAATTAAGACACCTGCGTCACAGGTGTTTTTGGCGTCCATTTTCCGTATTTCAAGGGGCGATATTCAATTCGTAAAACCCCTTTTGACTTGGGGATAAATTAGAACGGCAGCGTCGCTTCTGGTGGCCACCGGTTTCATGGTTTCAATGTCGCAATAAAATATCCAGCATTTTCTTGTCGAGTTTATGGCCGTGAAACTCTTTGTAGTCGACATCCTTGCGATTGGAATCTAAAATTCCAAAGGATCCTTTCAGGTTCCATAACGCATAGCCGATTGAATGTCCTTTGAGAACTCCCATCAGATCGGTTAACCAGTCCAATGCCACTTTGTGCGACGTGTATTTATAGCAGCCACATTCACCGCAATGAACGCCGACACCCTTACGGGCCAGTTTTACCCAGGGCTTGTAGTGATATTCCAGTCGTTTACGATTCCATCGGTGGCCACTCCATTTACTGTCAGGCCATACCGGGACAGGGAAATTCTTACTCTGGACCCAACTGGCCTTATAATGTGTCAATTGAAATGGTTGATAGCCCCGACAGCTTTGGCCGATATTGAGATCGGCTAATTCCTCGAGTGGGGCATTGCCCCAAAACAGGCCATTGATAATGATCTGGCGATTTGGGTCAACTTTACGGATCGTTTTAACCGTCGCTCGAACCACTCTTTCGTAATCACCCTGGCTCATCAATCCATTCGGGTTCGGCGGTTCATTGATCAGGTCAAAACTTAACGCTTTGGGCGAGATCCCATTATAACGTTTGGCAAATAACTCCCAGTGGAAACAGAATGCTTTTAGTGCCTTTTCACTCTTCCAGAGGTTGTAGGGTTCCTGCAATTCCCGATTGATACTGTAGCCTGGCCCGCGATGGAAATTCAATGAGAGATGGATTTTGTATTTCTGCGCCCACTGAACGGCCTTGTCAATTTCCTCCAGCATACTCTCTTTAATCGCATAAACGTCATCCTTTTGACACCAATGGCGATAACTCATCGGTAACCGGGCAAAATTAAATCCCCAATCTGCCATCCAGCGAAAATCGTTCTCGATCGGGCGGCAATCACTTTGACTGCTGAAAAAATATTGCAGGTTAAAACCCCGCCACCGCGGCAAGATCCACTGGTCAGGTTCTTTTGGGGCATCTGCTAATATCGTATCCGAAAAGTGGGCCATGGTTCCGATCATGGTTGTCGCGGAAACCTGTTTAATTAATTGTCTGCGTGAAAGTGAGATCCTCGTCATAGCTTACCTTTGATGATTGCGTCAAAAGTCAATATTGACGCGTATAAACGGCGATTATGCATCAGAACCATGTTATGAAGCTCCTTATGATGCTGGGATTACCTTGGGGCATCGTATTTTTATTTTTCCCCTTGTCAGATTCTATTTTTTATCGGTCGATTCCTGATCGAATCGACTCCTGTCATGTAGGTACAATAAAGAGTTCGGGGTGAAAAGTCAAATTTCGTATTTTGAATACCCTTTAATGTACCAAAAATGGGCATAAAAAAACCTATGACGCCTGGGGGGGAATAAATGGTTTTTCGTGAATAATCCGGGGAATGTTATAGATGGATAGTGTATGTTGACGATAAGAATAATGTGCCCTATAATAGGAATGAATAGCCGAGGTTTGAGAGGGGATAAGTCGGCTTGATATAACCTTGACGCCAGCATCAGAAGTATTGTTGAAGCCCATTTTCTGTATCTTAAAGGGCGATATGGAATACATAAAACGACTTTTGACGTTGGAATCAACTTTAAATATTAGTAGTTAGAGGCTTATGTAATGAAGTGTCAATTGTGTAATAAACAGGCAACTGTTCATCTCACTGAAATTATCAATGGTGAAAAGACTGAAAAGCACCTTTGTGAAGAATGTGCCTACAATGATGGTATAACGATCAAGGCCCACGTTCCGATCAATGAGCTCCTGACGGATCTGGTGGAATCTCAGGAGCAGGCGAGTGAATTGAGTGAGTTAACGTGTCCGCAATGCACGATGACCTGGAGTGAGTTTCGGAAGGGCGGCCTTTTGGGCTGTCCAAAGGATTATGAGATATTTGATGAACCCCTTCGGAAAATAATTTCAAAAGCACACGAAAATGCCAAAGGGCACATTGGCCGATCACCGTTAAAGGTCAGTGGCAAACATCAAGACCAGATGAGCTTATTCCGGTTGCGACAGAAATTGCAACATGCGGTGGATAATGAAGATTATGAAGTCGCAGCGTCATTGCGTGATGAGATAGAAAAGTACGGCGTTCACAATTAACTTGATCGAACAGGCGTTTGGCAATACGGACGTTCGGACCACAAATACACAGAGGAAAATAAACCAATCAAATGGATATATCAAGCTTGTATAATCATGTAGCACCCTGGATGGACGGCAGCGGCCCGATGAACGATATTGTTATTTCGTCGCGAATACGATTAGCGCGGAACATTTCAGGTTTTTTATTTTTCCCCCGTGCGGATGCTCAACAGCAGCGTGACGTATTGAACTATGTGCATGATCGACTGATGACAACCGATGTAGGGAAATCGATGATGTACCTGGATATGGAGAATGTTCCTGTTCTGCAGCGAAGTATTCTTGTCGAACGCCATTTGATCTCCCGTCGGTTGGCCGAGGGGAATGGGGCCTGTGGTGTTTCGATCAGCCAGGATGAGACCCTGGCGGTTATGATCAATGAAGAAGATCATTTGCGTTTGCAGGCGATTGCCGGGGGCTTGCAATTGGAAGAGACTTATTCACAAATTAATCGCATAGAAAATGTGCTCGAAGAGCAGATGGAATATGCTTTTTCACCCAGATATGGCTATCTCACCGCCTGTCCTACAAATGTGGGTACCGGTATCCGGGTGTCGGTCATGTTACATTTGCCCGCCCTGAAAATGACTGGTCAGATCGAAAAGGTTTTTAGAGCGGCCAGGGATATGCGATTGGCGGTCCGGGGATTCCATGGTGAAGGGACCGAGCCGATCGGTGATTTTTTTCAGTTATCAAATCAGACGACCCTGGGGAAGTCCGAGTCGCAAATCATTGAGGAGCTGACCTCTCTGGCGGTCATACCGATTGTTGAGTATGAACGGCGCGCCCGCCAAAAGCTGATTGATGATCGGCAGGTTGCCCTGGATGATAAAATATTCAGAGCCTTGGGGACACTGGGCAATTGCCGGATGATTAATTCAGAAGAGGCGATGTTTCTGCTGAGCTATGTTCGGCTTGGTGTTCATCTCGAGCGGATTAAAGACCTTTCATTGAATACGGTTAATGAAATATTTTTAATGACACAGCCCGCCCATCTGCAAAACTGGTACAAAAAAGACATGGACCCTACCCAGCGCGACCAGATGCGAGCGGAGTTTATCGTCAAAAAACTGAGTTCGCCCTCCAATTGACCGTCTTGGTGCGTGTTGAAGATGAATCCGACCCGGGGGATGGGCTTCAGGGATACTTATGGCGATGGTGTCCATCAGGAATATATTTTTTTAATGGCCGGTTCGAGCAACCTCGCCTGCCATCGCATGATCGCGGGGGCGGCATTGAAAATACCTTCCATGGAAGTCGGTTTTTTTATTGTAATAGCAATTAAATTGGCTCTGGAGGCCAGGATTGAAGCGGGTATGTTTATTTTTTTTGCGATTAAAGCGGTTTCGTGCCGTAGAGTGTCAAATTCCGGTCCAGGTGATTGCGAGGGTTTTTTAATTTTATGATCGGGGTATTTGTTTTCTGGCATCGTTTCGACGACCTTGATCGCCTTGATCAGTGCGTTAAGACGCTGGCCGGTACAATTTCTCGGAAGGCGGGGCATGTGATGGTTGGAATCTATCGGAGGATTTTGCTTATTAGCCCAGAGGGCTAAATCCAGGATAAGATTGTTGTTCATGACCTTAAAGGGGGGCTTGTCCGATTTTTGGGCCTGCCGCTCCCGCCAATTCCATATTTGTCGTACAAATGCCATTTGACGGCGGCTAAATTTGCTGAGCCCTTTGAGTCGCCAGCAATTTTCCGGGTCTTGTATTGTTTTGTTTTTGAGGGCTTCCTGGGTTATGAATGTACATTGTTCCTGATGCCACAGGACCCGATTAAGATTTTTAAGTTCGAGATACAAATGTTGAGCGATGACTTCCATGTATCGGGTGTCGTTACAGGCATAAATCAACTGTGACTCGGTAAGAGGTCGCCGTCCCCAGTTGGATTTCTGGCCGGTTTTAGGCAGGAGCACATTGCAAAACCGTTCAGTCAGGGCCGCCAGCGAGTATTTTTCGTAGCCGAGTAATCGGGCTGCCACCACTGAATCAAAAACATGACGTTTCGGCTGAAAATTGAACGATTGAAACATCATTCTCAGGTCATAATCCGACCCGTGAATGATCAATGGCCGGTTCGCCAGCGCATTGAGAAAACGCGTTAGATCCAAATCCGCCAGCGGATCCAGAATATAATGCTTATTGTTCAGTGTTAATTGGATCAGGCAGACCTTCTCGTAGTAACTGTGTAAACTGTCTGCCTCTGTATCCAGGGCGATTTTTTCAGAGGTTTTCACCGCGGCTGTCAGCTTTTCAAGCGTATGAGCTTTGTCGACATAAACAAAATGGCAGGGTATTGGATGTTGCAAAGTTTGTCTTTTCAGTTCTCAGTTTGATAATTGCGTCAAAAGTCAAATATTGTATTTCAATTTAGCCTATCGAACGTGAAAAAACGTCGATTAAAGACCAGAATTATTAATTTAGAATACTTTTGACGCTGGTTTATATAATAGGATTATACGAGAAAAGCATTTACTATCGACTGTTGAATCTGCTCATAGCCCAATCCTCTTTCGCCGAGGACGCGACGGAATTGCAATTCACCGGGTGCAAACGGGTCGCCTTTAGTGATCTTTTGCAGTAATTCGTTACGACGATTTACTTCACGTGGGTCATTTTCAATAGAAAGGGGGGGTATTTCTGCATTCATTGTCTGGCCTCCATGCTAAACATTAATAATATTACGAGATCCTTATGTATTTGGTTCGTCGGTCAGGCAATCCCAATTTGATAAAATCTGAGACAAATAGTGAGTTATAGGACAAAAAATCGATGTTATAGGACATAAAATCGCATGAAGGTATGTGTTGAAAATTTAGTCGCGTTCCAAAAAGGAGGGGGTGGGATAGATATTAGTGTCAAAGGTCGATTTTTATCATTACAATTCGTTCTTAAGCTTCGGATAACGTGCTTTTAAAAAAAAATGACGCAAGCACCAAAATGTCTGGTTTTTTCCTTGACATGCAGTATTTTTTTCCCGATAATGTACTTCAATGATGGAGTGTGAGATATTCTTGTCTCTCAGTCTTTTATTTTTGTCTTTTATTTGTGTCTTTATTATTTGTGTCTTTATTGGCCTTTGTTCGTCCTGGCTACTGTTCGGATGGGCAAAAATCGCCAAATCTCGCACGAAATCCGTCTATGGACTTCCATTGGCGGGTCAAATTACGTTTCAGAGTGCGTTAAAATGTGAACTGTGATTTCCGTGGCAAAGGTGATTTGGGTGGTTACGTGAAAGTCCATTGTGATTCGTAAAACCATCGATCAGGAGTTAGGGTCAAATCTTCAGATTACC
>JAIPFO010000225.1 GCA_021736565.1 Phycisphaerae bacterium
GATGAAATCGCCAAACTGAATAAAACGCTTGTGGCAAACAAGCAGAGGACCCAACAGACTCCCGTGGAATAGAGCAGGGAACCGAATTTGACGGCATGGGCCCTCCGCGGTCCATGCCGCCGCAATAGCAGGCCGGCACCTACATCGTTTCCGCCTCGATCAGGTCATCATACGTCTCACGCCTGCGAATCACCTGGACCTCTGAGCCGTCGACCAGGACTTCGGCAGCACGAGGGCGAGAGTTGTATTGACTGCTCATGGCGAAGCCATAGGCCCCTGCGGTGAAGACACAGAGTTTCTCGCCACGCTGAACCGGTGGGAGCATCCGGTCTTTAGCGAGGTAGTCGCTGGATTCACAGATCCCGCCAACGACCTCGGTTTTTTTCAGGCCGGGCAGGTCGACCGGGTCGGTTCGCTTCACGGTAGCAAAGGCGTCTGTTACCTTGATCGGCCAGATAAAATGAAACGCATCATAGAGCATCGGACGAATGAGATCATTCATGGCACCATCAACAATAACGAATTCCTTTTCGCCGCCCCGCTTTGTATAGAGCACCTCCGTGATGAACACCCCGGCATTACCGGAAATGCTTCTCCCCGGTTCAAGAATAAGCTTTAACCCCCGACCCCGCAATAGCGGCACAATCGCCGCGGCGTAAACCGATGCGTTCGGGGCCTGCCCGGTCACATAATCAGCGCCAAAACCACCGCCAAGGTCCAACGCATCAATCGTAAAGCCGCTAGAACGTAACGTTTCGATAAATACCAGGGCCTTTTCAATCGCCTGCACGTATGGCTCCGTCGAATTGACCGGCGAACCGATATGCAAATGAATTGCGGTAAGTTTGACATATTCATTACGGCCATAGGTCTCAAAAACAGCCATCCCCCGTTCGATGTCAACGCCAAATTTCGTCTCCTTCTTGCCCGTTGTCGTATAACGATGCGTTTCCGGGTCAACATCCGGGTTGATCCGAAGTGCCCCGTGAACTTCACGCTTCATATCGGTCGCAATGTCAATCAGATTTTCCAGCTCCGCTTCCGATTCGATATTAAAATAAGCGATGCCCGCCTCAATTGCCGCACGAATCTCATCATCCGTCTTACCCACGCCTGCATACACCACTTTATCAGCGCCCCCCCCGGCCTTTAAGACCCGGAATAACTCCCCCCCGCTGACCACATCAAAGCCACTGCCCCACTGGCTCATCTGTCGCAATATATTAATATTACTACACCCTTTAACCGAATAGCATATCAGCGGGTCCAGCTCGGAAAAGGCCGCCTGAATGCTCTGAAAATGATGCTTAAGTGTTGCGGCACTGTAAATATATACAGGCGTCCCAACCTGCCCGGCGATTTGGCCGACAGGCACCTCTTCACAATATAACTCGTTATTCTTGTATTGAAAATGATCCATAGTATTCACTCTTATAAAAGAAAGCTTCGGGGTGAAACAAAACGGCACCTTCCAGACAAAACAGGAAGGTGCCATACTTAATTTTTGACTTCAACGTCAATAAGGGTTTTACGATTTACAAATCGTCCCTTAAGATGCGGATAGTGCGCTTTGAATCCCGATCTATCGGGACATGAGACTGACGTCATATATAAAATAAATTCACGCCAGGCCACAACCCTCTCGGGTCTTCTTCAAATAACCCACTTCCGGCAGCGGGCCCGCCAGCGGCGAAACATAGTCACGGTAGGATTCCAGAATGTTATTACCTTCTTTATTGATAAATTCATCCGGGACCTCTTTGGTATGAACCGCCACAGAAGCCAACGTCGTCACAAAGGTTTCTATTCGATAGCGATCGCCCTTGCCAAACCGCTGCATCGCGACACTCCCGGCAGAATTATTCTCATTCGAGGCATAATATACCGCCATACGGCCGCAATAGCGGGCTTCATAGGCATCCGTATTGCTAATCACACCGGGGAAACTTCTCTGCAAATACCCGAAAGTATCCGCACGAACCCGACCACCCGGCATCGCGTCTTTAAGCGTGGTCACCAGAGCATCCGCCAACGCGCCGGTGCCAGATAACTGGACATTACCATGAGCATCCACTTCGGCATCTGCCTGGATTCGCTTAGCCCAGGGGATATGATTTTCATCACAAATCCCTTCACTGACCACAACAACACATCGACCAAGGCGATCATGCACCTTGATCACATCATTTTGAAATTGCTCCATCGTGACCGGACGCTCGGGAATGTAGATCAGATGCGGACCGTCATCGGGGTTGTCAGGCCGGCGAGCCAACATGGAAGCGGCCGTGAGGAACCCGGCATGACGCCCCATGACCACATCGATCTTCACCCCGGGTAAGGCCCGGTTGTCAAGGTCATCGCCCAAAACCGCTTGCGATACAAATTTCGCGGCGGTACCATAACCGGGGCAATGATCGGTGACTCGCAGGTCGTTATCAATTGTTTTGGGCACATGAAAAACCTTCAAATCATATCCTGAATCCTGGGCCAGGGTATTGACGATATGAGCCGTACTGGCCGAGTCATTACCGCCAATATAAAAGAAATAACGCACATCGTTTTTCTTGAAGACTTCAAACAGTCGATTACAATAGTCCTGGTCTGGCTTGTCACGTGTTGACCCCAGGGCCGAAGAGGGCGTCCTGGCGATAATTTCCAACTCGCGCTTTGATAATTTTTTCAAATCGATAAAATCTTCTTTGAGAATACCACTGGTCCCATGATGGGCCCCATACAAATTACCGATACATTCCTGTTCAAAAACCTCTTCGACCACGCCGACCAGAGATTGATTAATTACACCGGTCGGCCCTCCTGATTGACCTACCACAGCATTGCCTTTATTTTTTGTTCTCATTGATCCCTTACCAAGTTCGTTCTATAAATCCAGTATCTACATTACCCTTTACGTATTGTGGGTGTGACAATATTTCCAAACAGATCGGAATTGTACTTTTTACCGGCCCGATCTTAAATTCCTGCAATGCGCGTTTCATGCAGGCAATCGCTTCGACGCGAGTCGGTTTATGAACAATTAATTTCCCTATCATGGAATCATAATAGGGTGAAATAACATAGCCCGCATGAGCGTGAGTATCCAACCGGACGCCCAGGCCACCCGGGGCGATAAATTCCTTGATCGGACCCGGCGATGGCGAAAAATTATTATATGGATCCTCAGCATTGATCCGACACTCGATCGCAACGCCCTGCCGTTTGATGTCTTTCTGACGCAACTTGAGCTGCTCGCCGCTGGCGATCCGCAACTGCCATTGCACCAGGTCGGTCCCGGTCACCATTTCAGTGACAGGATGCTCAACCTGGATCCGCGTATTCACCTCGCCAAAATAGAACTTATTATTCTTATCGAGTAAAAACTCTACGGTGCCGGCGTTAACATATTTGGCCGCCTTAATGACGCGGATCGCCGCTTTGGTCAACTCCTCTCGCACCTTATCGTCTATCGACGGGCTGGGCGATTCTTCGATCAACTTCTGGTGACGCCTTTGCAGCGAACAATCACGCTCCCAAAGGTGCACAACATTCCCCGCCTTATCCGCCAGTATCTGCACTTCAACGTGCCGGGCCATCTCGAGATATTTTTCGATAAAAACATCCGCATTGCCAAAAGCACTTCTCGCTTCGTTTTGAGCACTATGAAAAGCCACCCGAAGACTCATCTCATTATGAGCGATACGCATACCACGCCCGCCGCCGCCGGCTGCGGCCTTGAGAATCACCGGGTAACCAATTTCCGCGGCATAGCTCGCCGCCGCATCTTCTGTTTCCAGGGCATCCTCCGAGCCGGGAACGACCGGGACCTTGGCTTTGATCGCCAATTTGCGAGCTTCGACCTTATCCCCTAAAAGACGCATCGCTTCAGGCGACGGACCGATAAATTCAATTTTACAGTCCCGGCATACTTCGGCAAAATGGGAATTCTCTGCCAGAAAACCATAGCCCGGATAAATGGCCTCGACATTAGTGATTTCAGCGGCACTGATGATCCGGGGAATATTCAAATAGCTCTCCGCCGCCTCTGCAGGACCAATACAGACGGATTCATCCGCAAGAGAGATATAACTGGCGTCACGGTCTGCCACAGAATAAACGGCCACCGTCTGGATGCCAAGCTCTCGACAGGCACGTATAACACGAAGGGCGATTTCCCCCCGGTTTGCAACTAATATTTTAGAAAACATAAATTCCTGCTATCTGTAACGTTGACGTTCACACTTTTGAGTATCCTGATTCCTTCTACGATATAGCGTTAGTATACGATTTGACGCATGGATACTTTCAGAGATCACATCGAAAGTCAGTAAAATAATTATGAATGCATTCTAACAGCCCTGCGGCTGTCGCTCGATAACGCTATCTCAAAAAAGACCATGGCACTCTGAATCGTAAGGCTGATTTTTAATACAAATACGTCCCAACGCTTCATGCACTATACGGTCAGTCCGGTTCGACTAAAAACAGCGTCTGGTCATATTCCACCGATTCGCCATTGGCAACCAGCGTCTTTTTTATTGTCCCCTTAACTTCGCTCTTGATCTCATTCATCACTTTCATCGCTTCGATGATCCCAATGACCGTATCTTCATCGACAGAGTCCCCTATTTTCACGAAAGGGTCCGCATTCGGACTGGGAGCCGAATAGAACGTCCCTACCATTGGAGTAATAATTTTAGCAAGGGTATCATCGGGGGCAGCAGCAGCCGGTCCTGCCGGCTGTGACTGTGGCGGACCTGCCGCGGCGATCTGGGGCATCGTCATCATATGAGGAACCGCCTGCTCCGAACCCCGTTTCAGCATGACACGGGTCGGGCCGTCAACAATCTCTATTTCGGTCAGATCATTGGCTTCCATCATCGCCACCAGCTCTTTAATTTTATCCAATTCCATAGCTTACTACTCCTACAGACTAATGGTATCGTGTGATTCCACCGCAAGAAAAACACCCCGGCAGGGCATAATATTTTATTCAAATCGTTATTTCACAAACACTTACATTAAAATGTCTGCCTATAAACATACACACAAACAAAATTTTAACCATTGAAAGGGGCAATGTCAAGTAACTTTATCTGCATGAGACCCAATGAGCACCGCCCATCTCAAAACCCCGGACCATTGAGACCTCGGGCCGCAATGCCGCCGCCCCCCCTGCCAGCATCAATCATTATTGTCAAGAATGGTCATAAATGCTTTCTGGGGAATATTGACAGAGCCAACACTCTTCATTCGCAGCTTACCCTCTTTCTGCTTTTTGAGGACTTTCATCTTGCGAGTCACATCGCCGCCGTACAGTTTTGCGGTCACATCTTTACGAAACGCCTTGATCGTCTCGCGGGCAATTATTTTCCCACCAATCGCCACCTGCAAGGGCACTTCAAACTGGTGCCGGGGAATGGCCCGACGCAACCGGATCAACAAACGCCTGCCGCGATGTTCGGCATTGCTGCGATGCACAATAATGGACAGCGCGTCAACGGGTATCGCATTGACCAGGATGTCGATCTTGACCAGGTTACTCTTTTCAAAGCCGAGCAATTCATAGTCCATCGTCGCATAGCCGTGCGAGACCCCTTTAAGGACATCGTAAAAATCATAGACGATTTCCGCCAGGGGGGCCTTGAAGTCCATGATCACACGGGTGGTACTGATATACTCCGTTTTTATAAGCGTACACCGACGCTCTTCGGCCAACTGCATGATCGAACCAATACTGTCACTGGGTGTGATGATCTCCAAACGCACAAAAGGTTCTCGCAGCTCTTCGATCTGACTGGGGTCGGGCATCTGACTGGGGGAATCGATACGAGTCATCACACCATCAGTCGTCACTACTTCATAACTTACCGTGGGGGCGGTTTGTACCACTTCAAGATTATTCTCTCGCTCGAGTCGCTCCTGGATAATTTCCATATGCAACAGACCCAAAAAACCACAGCGAAAACCAAATCCCAATGCCGGTGAATTCTGCGGGGCAAACGTAAAACTGGAATCGTTTAATTGCAGTTTATCAAATGCCTGCCGCAATTTCGTATAGTCGGTATTCGTACCCGGATAGAAATCTGAAAAGACCATCTGCATCGGCTTCTCATAACCCGGCAGCGGCTTATCGGTAGGATGAAGAGCATCGGTAATCGTATCGCCAATGGTCACATCCGAGAGTTTTCGTATATTGGCGATCAGGTAGCCCACTTCACCGGTCCCTAATTCATTAATGGCCGTCATGTGCGGGGTAAACTTACCCAGTTCGGTAATAAGATATTCCCGCCCCCTTTCCATCATGCGAATTTTCTGGCCTTTGGTCAATTTACCGGCCATAAGACGAATATAGCAAATTACTCCGCGATATTCATCAAAATGACTGTCAAAGATCAAAGCCGCCGGCTGTTCCTTCGATCGATCGGGCGGCGGCGGCAGCA
>JAIPFO010000226.1 GCA_021736565.1 Phycisphaerae bacterium
TACTTTTGCCTGGCGAGCCAGTAACAGTCGCACGGTGGGCAGGTTGTCGCCACTGGCGGCATACATCAACGCCGTGCGTCCGGCCTGATCTTGATGGTTTACTTTTCCGCCTTGAGCAATGAGTAAATCAACGATTTGAGTATGGCCATTAAAGGCAGCGAGCATCAGCGCCGAGCGGCCTTCCGGATTGGTAGAATTGACATCCACGGCATTATCGAGCTCGGCCTGAATATTTTCGAGATCGCCGTTGAGAGCCCACTCATAAAATTGTTCGCCGGCGGGCTGGCGTGGTTTTGCAGCAATTTTAGGTTCCTCGGATGGGGTCACTGCTGAGGGGCCATCGGGTTGGCCGGATGCCCCCGGTTTGTTTTTAGATTTGCAGCCACAGGGCAATAATAGCAGACCACCAGCAATAATACTGGCAAGCATGTAGCGGAATTTCATAGAATTGTCTGGGTGATAGGACATGAAGGCCTCTCTTTTTTATTTTTTGTGATACCTGTGTTATAGAGCTCTTATGGCACTGGCGTGAAAATGAAATTTTAACGTAGCAATCTCAGCCAGGTTAAATCATAGGTATATCTATGCATAATTGCAAAGCGAAATCTAGGAGGATCCGCAATTATATTCATTTGAGGCCATTTTATCCGGCTCTGCGTAGTGTAACCGTTTGAACGGTAATGATTTATGACAGTAAAGAGAACAAAGTTAAATCGGGAGAAGTCGGTTGATTTCACTGTAAGTCATTGCATAATAGACGTTTAAGTCGTTATTGAAGGCGCAGGGTATGGCAGGAGCAAAAAAATACGCTACCATCTTCCCCTAAAAAATTATAAAATATCCTGAAATGACCGTAATTAAATCCTTCACCCCAACAGGAGAGATAGATTTGGCTGAAAGTTTATGTATGAAATGTGCCGGGCTATGCTGTAAGTACCTGGCCTTACCAATTGAAACCCCCGAGAATAAGGGTGATTTCGATGATATTCGCTGGTACCTGGCCCATGAGGGGATCTCCGTTTTTGTGGAAAAAGAGGACTGGTATATCAATGTTGCCACGCGATGTAAATATCTGGACAAGAATAATATGTGTGATATTTATGAGACCCGGCCGAAGATATGCCGCGCATATAAAGAAGATAACTGCGACTTCCACAGCGGTGATTACGGCTACGACCTCCATTTCACCTCGCTGGAAGACCTCGATGATTACATTCAAAAAGAATGGAAGAAAAAGAAATAGTCCCAAGACTCCAATACTTATGACGCTGACGTCAAGAAGAACGAATTATGCCCAAAATACCCCCCGTAAAAGGAACGCGTGACTTCTACCCCGCCGAAATGGCGATTCGCAACTGGATTGCCCAGGGCTGGCGAGAGGTCTCCCAACGAAACGGCTTTGTGGAATATGACGGGCCGATTTTCGAATATTTACAGCTCTACACCCAGAAAAGTGGCGACGAGATCGTCAGCCAGCTCTTCTCCATACCCGACCGCGCTGCCCGCGACGGCCGCGACCTGGCGATTCGTCCGGAAATCACCCCTACCCTGGCCCGAATGGTCAATCAGCAGATCAATGCTCTGCCCCGGCCGATCAAATGGTTCTCGATCCCCCGGCTCTGCCGGGCCGAGCGTCCGCAGCGTGGCCGATTGCGAGAATTTTTCCAGTGGAATATCGATATTATCGGCTCGGATTCAGTGTTGGCCGATGCGGAATCCATTTTCACTGCGATCGATTATCTTCGAAGCCTGGGATTAAAGGCCAGCGATGTGGTGGCCCGTATCTCCAGCCGGTCGATGCTGGCGGAGCTGTTGATGGCACTGGGCTTTGCCCGGGAGGATCTCGATAAGATCTATGTCCTGCTGGACAAACGGCCCAAAATGACAGAAAGCGAATTTTCCAAATATGCCGCCGAGCAAATTTCCGATGCAGACCTGCTGGATAAGATGATGCGGCTCGAAGCGGTTCAATCGCTTGATGAGCTTGAACCGATGCTCCAATCGGATGCCGCCCGAAAAGGCTACGCCGATCTCTGCGAACTGTTCAAAACCCTTAAGGCCCTGGGCGTTGGTGACTATTGCGAATTTGACATTAAGATCGTCCGCGGGCTGGCCTACTACACCGGCCCGGTCTTTGAGATATTTGACCGCGGCAAGTCGCTTCGGGCCCTCTGCGGCGGCGGTCGTTATGACAACCTGCTCAGCAGTATGGGAGGCCCCCAGGTTCCCGCGACGGGTTTTGGCATGGGCGATGTTGTCCTGGAACTATTACTCGCGGAAAAAGGCTTGCTCCGCTCAGAGGCCAGCCATCTGGACTTCTTTGTGATCAATGCCGATACCGAGCTGGACGATAAAATGCTAATGGCCGTCAGTCGGCTCCGAAGCCAGGGATATGCCACCGCGTTCAGTTACAAAAAAACCGGCGTCGGCAAACAGTTCAAACAAGCCGCGGCCCAAAATGCCCGCCATACCATCGTGATGGGCCGTGAAACAATAGAAAGTAACCAGATCACCCTGAAAAACATGGCCGACGGTTCCCAGAAAGAACTCTCCCTGGACAAATTCCTGGAAAACCCGGAGGAAATTCCTAACTCTTAACTCTGACGCCAGCGTCAAAAGTATTTTGGAGCGTTGATTCTGGCTTCTAATTGGCGTTTTTACTTGTTAATATTGACTTTTGACGCAACCATCAACTCTTAGTTCTTCACTTAAAAACGATGCCAAACTACGGAACCCATTATGAACGGGCTTTCGAGTCCTACCTGCATTATCGCGGCTTATCGTACGTGGCGATCGACCAGGCGCGTAAGGCGGTGATGGCGGGTGAATCGCTCAAGAGTTTTGATTTTATCGCCTACCCCAGATCCGGCCCCAAACTATTGATCGACGTTAAAGGTCGCAAGTTATCCAGCCGCCATTTTTCTGCCGGCCGATTGGGGCAGAATTGGGCGACACAGGATGACATTACCTCCATGGGCGACTGGGAAGAAGTTTTCGGTGATGACTACCAGAGCATCTTTGTCTTTGCCTACTGGCTCTACGATAAACCTCCAGAAGAGCATACCGGTTGCCCTTCACGCTCACCGGGCATGAAAAACCTCAACGGCACAGTGGACGATCACTACTTCTATCAGCAACGCTATTACGCCTTCTTCATCGCCGATATCGTCGCCTACAAGCGCAGCATGAAAACCCGCAGTCCCAAATGGAAAACCGTCTTCGTCCCGGCCCGAAGCTTTCAGCAGCTCAGCGAACCCTTTGAACGCATACTCCACCCCCCCCATTGAAGTCAAAAGCGTCATAAGTATTGTGGAGGATTGATCCTGTCTTTTAATCGACGTTTTTACTTGCGAGCCCTTTCGGCCTTGCAATCAAACAGCCTGGGCGGCCCATTATTAAATATCGTCGCCAATTTTTTTTTGCCTGAACTCTTATAGATGCGTTATAATAGCTTGAAGGGATGACATTTTGTTGTGCCGTAACGAGGTTTTGCTTGCCAAAATCAATATTTTGGCATATACTACCCTTCTTTTTGAGAGGATAGAGCCATGGCTACGTCTTATGGTTCGTTGTGTGACGACTTTTACGTAAATATGAATTTGAATACCGAACTGGAATTGCCCACTGAGCGGGACACGATCCTGCACTTTTTCGAGCGATTCCAGCGTCAATTCCCGTCGATGAATACCTTTTATCAGCGGGACACGGGAGAGTTTTGCCTGGACGAAGACCGTGAGTCGGGTAATTATCGTTGGATCACCGTCGAGCGTGACCGGATTTGCAGCGGGTATGTCAATCCAGATACGATGGAACAGGTCGATGAGCAGCATCGCTTGATCCTTGAGCTGGTCCCCTATAATTTCGGCGTTAATAACCTGGATATTGATTCGCTGGATGTCATGATGGGGATGGATTTTGACTACCAGGGCAACCATGACGAGATCCTGGCCGAGGCGTTGTTCAAAGATTCTGCGTTTAGCTCATTATTGGACATGCCAGGCAGCCGGCCACTGGGCTTCGATCCGGCGGTATTGCTGAGCCTTTCGGACGATTGCCGACTGCAGGCCAAGCTTGCCCTGGAATCGCGTACCGGGGCCTATCAGTTACGTACCGGTAAATTCAAGGAAGATGACCAGTTAAGTTTGTATTTGTCGATACGGCAATACCCCAACCCTTCAGAGAAATTTTCCAGCATCGAGTCCTATAACAGCCAGCGTATCCTGTGCGAAGAGATCATGAACGACCGGTTGATCCCGAATTTCATTAATCCGATCGTGGGGGCGATTGCCCAGCGACAATAGCATCTCCAAGAATAAGGGCGTCCGCGTCATCAATCGTATTGAAATCCGTTTTCCGCCTCTTAAGAGGATGACCTGGACGATGCAAGTCTACTTTTGACGGGAGCGTTAAAAAGAGCGCATAAAAACAGCAAGCCCGATGATGATTTAAAAATCAAGATCAGGCTTGCTCATGTTTTATTACGGCCAAATTAACGTGCAGACACTAAGGTCTGAGTTACGGCCAGCAGTGTTATTACTGCGTTGTGTTAACTGTTTGTGAAAAACAGTCATGGTCAGGTCTATTTGGACCCTCGGTTAAAAAAATATGTACTTGTTCAACATTTTCCGCCCCTAACACGAATGAGTAATCGATAAGCTACTCCTTTCCATCCAGTCCCATAACTGGATGCTCGCTGTGGACAGTGCAAAAGATGCCGTGCACCAAATGATGGCAACGTTCAATTTCTTTTGCGGTCCTAACCAGAATTCGTGCCTTGTTCCCTATTAGAACATGCAGGCGCACTTCTCACAATTCACTTATTAAAAAAATAGTTAAAGAACAAAAATAATTGCCAAAACGTTTTCGAAAACTACAATAAAGAACATGATCTCACGTCTATTACACTATACAACATGAACGGCCAAAAGGCAAATTAGAGGGGTCTTTTTTTGTTTTTTTTTAAATGCTAATGGCCACCGCATTGGCAGAGCCTGTTTTTGACATTCGAAACGCTGATTCATAACGCTCGTGTTTTTTTTGGTTTGTCCAGATGATCTCATTTGACCCCAGCGTCATTACTATTTTTCCGACCTGTTTCCCCCATTTTATAGGCTGATTTGAACGAGACAAAACGCCTTTTGACGTGGGAACCTTATTTGTGTATAATTTCACACCGATGTTTATCGGGCGGCAGGAGTCGATCATGGTGCCCAACAATACGATTTCAGCCCTAAAATAAAATCGTTTACTGACGCCATCATAAGTATTGTAAAACATTGATTTTGGCTTTTAATCAACGTCTTACGTGCCAAAATTGACTTTTGACCCAAGGGCTCAGTATATCACAGGCGTTAACAACAATTATTCAGGAGACTAAAATGGCAGTTGAAGCAACCGGCAGCAGGTATTCGCGAAATACCAATTTTATCATTGTCCTGGCACTGATCGGTGCTGGGGCCTGGTTTTTTTATGATGGCCACTACATTGAGGAATTCATTAACGATAACACCCTGACCAAAATAAATGAAGCCGGCGAAGAAGTCGTCACGCAAAAATTCAACCTGACCTTCAACAGGACAATGGGGCCGGTCATCTGTGGCCTGGGCGCGATATATTTCCTGGCTCAGGCCCTCATGCTCGGCACCAAGCTTATCAGTGCCGATGAGACCGACGTCACCGTAAAGGGAGGCCCAAAAATCCCCTACAGCAGTATTCTCAAAATTGATAAACGCGATCTTGAAAAGAAGGGGATCTTGAAGATTTATTACGATGTGAATGGGACTGAAGCAGTACTGAAGCTTTCGGACCGGACCTATGACCATCTGGGTTTACTGCTTGATCAGATCGTCGCTAAGACCGGGGCGGCCCCGGAAAGTGCCGCAAAAAATAACCCGGCATAATTGGCGTCAGGGTCATAATTGGATGGCAAGTGATGAATTCAGAGCAACCAGGGCAAAACAAATCAGACGCTGGCGTTACATTAGAGACGGACGTTCAATTTCTTCGCGGGGTGGGGCCGCGGAAGGCGGCTGTATTTAATAAGTTAGGGGTAAAATGCGCCGGCGACCTGCTGGAATATTTTCCACGCAGCTACGAGTTCCGCCCGCCCTTTACCATGATGAATGAACTCTTCCCCGACCACAACGTCACGGTTGCCGGTGAAATTGTCCAGATGCGTTTTAACGCCCGCTCGCGTCCGCCCCGAATGGATGTGACATTGGAAGACCCCACCGGGCGATGCCGCCTGGTCTGGTTCCATGGCGGGTATCTGCGGGATAAATTCTTCCCCGAGGATAAGATCGCCGCCTGGGGGAAGATCGCCCGGTACAAAGACACGCTGCAGATCACCAATCCCGGCTGGAAAGAAATAACCGATATCGACCAGGTGCTTCAGGAACAAGGCCACGCCACCCCGGTGTAT
>JAIPFO010000227.1 GCA_021736565.1 Phycisphaerae bacterium
CATGCTCCTGACCGCAACCGCGGTGGCCTTTAATGCCGCGTTTATTAGCTACACGGTCAATACGAATATGGCCGATATGAATATGGCCGCCAGAAACTCCCTCCACCAGATGTGCGCCACCATTCGCATGGCCGCCAACGACCCGGCCACAACCACCATAACCGTCAGTGCCGATGGCAAACAATGCACCATGGTCAACCAGGAGGGCCAAACCGTAATCTATAAATATGATTCGACACAGAGAAATCTACAGGTGAATATCAATGGCAGCAACGACTGGTATGTCATGGTCGATAGCGTAAGCCCACACTCCAGAATCCAACCGATATTCACCGCATACGCGCCGTTAAATAGCGAATTACCCACCGGAACCATCGGAAAAGTAGACATTCGCTTTAGAGTGACATCACCGGATTTCTCCAAAAATTTCATCGCATCCGCGATCCCGCGAAATGTAATATACACCTATTAGTGCCCCCCCCCGCATCGTTCAAATCAGCCTTTAAGACACCAAATACGGCCATCTTAAATACGGCGGACACGAACATCAAAGAAAATCACAAAAATACACCCACGCCGGCGTCCATATCAAACGCCGGCGTTTTTTTACGTTTTACAATTGATTCATAAGTCGCTATACTGCCAAAATAAAGTAAACGACTTAAATTGACGTCCACGTCAAAAGGCGTTTTTCGTTATTAAAACGATGCGTTAAGATGAAAATAATAGACTTCAATTCCCGATTGATCGGGATAAAACGCTGGCGACGAAAATTAATCTAGATAATTCCTGGCGAAACCCCATCCGTGAGACCCGCCATAATTAGTACTTATCTCATTATCAGGCAATAACTTATGATCATTGATTGTCACAGTCACATCTGGCCTTCCATCGGGGAATTAGGCGAAGCGGCCAATTTCTCTTGCCTCTCCTGTCAACCCGGACATAAAAAATTTGATGTTCATATGGGCAGCCCAGATCGCCACAGGAAATCCGCCGAACACACCGTCAAAACGCTCGTCCTCGGTTTTACCAGCAATCTCCTCGGGGCCCAAATCCCCAACCAGTTTATCAGTGACTATGTCGCCAGCCAGCCTGAGCGACTCCTCGGTTTTGCCGGGATCGACCCGACCATCGGGGCCGAATGCCTTCAAGAGATACACCTGTTCAAACAGAACCCTTCATTCTCTGGACTCGTCCTCTGCCCCCCCTGCCAGGGTTTTCACCCTTGCGATACCCGGGCATTACGCGTCTACGAACTGGCCGAATCGCTAAAAATGCCCATCTACTTCCTCTACGGCGGCCGATTACCACGCGCCGCCATCCTGGATTACGCACAGCCCGCAGCACTCGACGAAGTCGCACGCGGGTTCCCCAATTTAAAAATAGTCATTTCCCACCTCGGGTTCCCCTGGATCGAACAGACCATCGTCCTCCTGGCAAAACACAAAAATATCTTCGCCGATGTCGCCGGCCTGACCGACAAACCATGGCAGGCCTACCGCTCCTTGAACCTCGCCTACGAATATGGCATTATCGATAAATTGCTCTTCGCCAGCGACTTCCCAACCCACACCGTCAAAACCGCCGCCGAAACACTCTATAATCTTAACAAGATCACACTCGATTCCGTCTTACCCGCCGTCCCCCTCGAACAGCTCCGGGGCATCGTCGAGCGAGACAGCCTGGCCTTGCTCGGGTTGAAAAACACAAAACCGCAGGAGTAGTCCATGAAGGATACCAGGGAAAATTGGGGCTCGCGGACCGGCTTCATTCTGGCCGCTGTCGGTTCAGCCGTCGGCCTCGGCAATGTCTGGCGATTCCCACACGAATGCTACAGCAACGGCGGCAGTGCCTTTCTCATCCCCTACATCATCGCCATGATCGTCATCGGCATCCCCCTGCTCATCATGGAATTCTCACTCGGACACCTCACCCAACAGGCCACCCCAAACGCCTTCGGAAAAATCTCTAAAAAATGGGAATTCGTCGGATGGTGGCCCATCATCCTCAGCTTTATCATCGTCTGCTATTACGCCGCCGTGCTCGGATGGTGCCTCAATTACCTGATCGACAGCTTCCAAAACCCCCTCCCCTGGACCACCACCAAACCAAACGATTATTTCTACGACCAATACCTCCAGATGACACCCGGCTACGCACTCGGCGGGCTCCGATGGCCCATCGTCGCCTCAATGGCCGCCATCTGGACCTTAATGTACCTCTGCATCTTCAAAGGCGTGAAAGTCGTCAGCAAAATAGTCCTCTGGACCGTCCCCATCCCCTGGATCATGCTGATAATCCTCATGGTCCGCGGACTCACCCTCGACGGCGCCGTCCAGGGCCTCGAATATTTCCTCGAACCCAACTGGGAGGTCCTCAAAGGCTCCAAAGTATGGCGCGCCGCATTCGGCCAGGTATTCTTCTCCATGACCATCGCCTTTGGCGTCATGGTCACCTACGCCAGCTTCCTCCACCGAAAAAGCGATCTCAATAACAACGCCCTGATCATCGGACTGGCCGACCTGGCAACCAGCTTCGTCGCCGGCATTGCCGTTTTCGCCACGATGGGCGCCCTGGCCCTCAAGCAGAACGTCCCCGTCGACCAGCTGCTCGAGGGCAGTAAATCCGTCGGACTCGCCTTCGTCGCCTTCCCCGAAGCCCTCGCCCAGCTGCCCTACGCCAACGTCTTCTCCGCCATTTTCTTCATCGCACTGCTCCTGCTCGGCATCGACTCGGGCTTTTCCATCACCGAGGCCGCCCTGGCCAGCCTCATCGACAAAACCGGATGGAAACGCATCACCGTACTCACCGGCCTCACCCTCACCGGCTTCACCGTCGGACTCCTCTTCGCCACCCGCGCGGGCCTCACATGGCTCGATACCATCGACAGCATCGTCAACGAGGGCACCTGGGGCATCATGTTCGTCGGACTCGTCGAATGCCTCGTCATCGGCTGGTGCTTCAATATCGGTAAATTACGCGAACACGCCAATAAAAACAGCGACTGGCAGCTCGGCCCCTGGTGGGAATGGTCCATCAAAATAGTCACACCCGTCATCCTCCTGGGCCTCACCGCATGGAGCCTCTACGACGACCTCAACGACGAGGCCGGCTACCTCATCGACGCCAACGGCCAGCTCATCGGCAAGACCATCTTCAGCCTCTGTGCCACGTTTATCATCTTCCTCTTCGCCGTGATACTCTCACTCTGGCAGACCAGCAAAAACAAAAATATCCACGAATTCGACAATTAACCCGGGGCTTACGACCCGCTAATTGGGTGCCGGCACGTGCCGGATTAGTCTCTTACAAATGAAATCTTGCACAAAATGGTCAAGATTTTTTCAGCAACTTATCGGGGCTTGCGACCCGCTAAGTTGGTTCCGGTACTTACCGGGAGGAGCATGCAATGAAATATAATGGCGAACTCTCAGGCGAAGCATGGTTCATCTTAACCGCCATGATCCTGCTGATCGTCGGCGGACTCTCATGGTGCTTCTATCGAGCAATAACCGCCGCCAATAAAAACCAGGACCAGGAGCAATTCCCCGATGAAGTATAACAAAATCGTACAACTTACCATCACCGCCGCATGCCTCCTCGCCCTCAACGGCTGCGTCGAACGACTCATCACCATCACATCCCAGCCCGCCGGCGCCGCCGTATGGCTCAACGGCCAGGAGGTCGGCGCCACACCCGTCACCGTCCCATTCACCTTCTACGGCACCTACGACGTCACACTCCGCAAAGACGGCTGCCAAACCCTCAATCAGCCCAAAAAAACACCCGTCCCCTTCTACCAGTGGCCCGGCATCGACCTGGTCGCCGAATGCCTCATCCCCGCCAAATTCACCGACCAGCACACATGGCATTTCCAACTCGAGTCCAACGACAATTTCGACACCGACAAACTCATCGACCGCGCCAAAACACTACGACAAAACATGACCAAAACCCCATAACACCCCCCCACAAATAAGCGGCCCAAAGGGCCAAAATACCTTAGCCCAGCCCAAACGAGCGCAGTCCGCCGAAGGCGGAACGCCCTGGGTAAACTCCCCCCACTCCCACCACACGCCCTGTAAGGGCAACATAATCGGTGTGTAATGGTCGCCCCCTGCCCAACCCTTCTTCCAACAACTATCCCGTCCTACCCCATCTGCCCACGGATCTTATCAATAAGCCCCTCACAGTCAAAGCAGACCCCATCGTCAAGCTCATCATCAGCAAACCACTCAAAGCACTCCCTGCACTGCGTCTGCCAGTTCGCCGGATTCCGCTCATCCCCGTCAATTATCCTGGATTGCGGCTCCAGCGTTGCATAGATGCAACCATCGTAATACGGCCCGTCTATTCTATCGCAGACCATCACAAAGCCGTTATTTTTATAGATCTCATGCGCCCGATGATCATCCGGCACACAAGGCAGAAACTTCGTCGCGACATGATACGAACGAGCCTCAATACCCCGGGTATGATCGTTAAGCTGCCACAAAGTGCGATTTTCGATCACACCGCAAAAATAAACCCCATCCTTCCCCATCTCAACAAAGGCCTCTTTCGTGATCTTTTCCATGGTTTTACCCCTTCAAATATAAGGTTTCAATCAAAACTGTCCACTTGTATACAAGTATACACCACGCCCCGCCATTTGTCAAATAAAAAAACACAATAAGACTTGACACACAGGTATATTTGTATATATCTATACCCAGCAGCACTGAACATTACTATGTATAACATAAAAACCGAAAGGCCGAACATTTTACAAAAAAATGATATGGGGCATAGTTAATTCGTAATTACAAGTAAAAATTAACATCTAACCATCCAGGAGTATTAAAATGCAAATTGAATCAATCAATACAGTTGATGATGTAAGAATGTTCTTTAAATATCTCGTAAACGACAAAGAATTGAATTTCCACCCCGACACTGACTTCACTGATTACATTAACATAAGCACTGGCAAAACCATATTTTCGGATGAAGAAATCACCAGGTACAACAGAATAATGGATAGTTGTTTTGTTGTATGCAATAAACATAATGTCGACATATATGATTTCGGAATACAAACATTGAAAGGCCCAGCCCATGCCTGACCGCCACCCCGTACAGATCCCCCCGGACCTCTGGAAACTCCTCTGCGAAGATGCCGCCAAACACATGATAAAACGCCAGAAAGCCGTCACCCCCGCACAAAGACTCCGCGAGATCATCACCGAATACTTTGAAAAGAAGACTCATGCCAAAAAGAAATAAAAAAACAAATATCATACCCGTTGTCGATCTTTTTGCCGGCCCGGGCGGTTTGGGTGAAGGATTTTCTGCCTGTAAAACTAATAGCCACCAATTCCGCATCCGGGTTTCAATAGAAAAAGACCAACACGCCCACAAAACCCTCCTGTTAAGGGCTTTCTATCGTCAATTTGAACATGGCCAGGCCCCAGACGAATACTATAAGTTTATTACTTCTAAAAAATTCAGTATAAATAAACTCGATAAACTATTAAACGACTTCGAACTGGAAGGTCAGGCAGCCAGAAATGAAGCTTTGTGTTTGGAACTTGGAAAAGACAATAACATAATATTCGAAAATATCACACAAACCATTGGCCATACAATCAACAATAATTCGCCATGGGTTCTTATTGGAGGGCCACCATGCCAGGCATATTCCCTGGCTGGACGCGTTAGAAACAGGGGTATTGAAGGTTGGTCGCTGGAAACGGATGCCAGAAGTGAGCTATATAAGGAATATTTAAGCATACTGGCAAAATTTCAACCCGCTGTTTTTATCATGGAAAATGTCAAGGGCATTCTGTCAGCAAAGATGAATGGCAAAAGCCTTGTGAACCGTATTTTTTCAGACCTGCAGGAACCAAACCGCGGTTGTAAAATGAATACGTTGAGCAATAGTCATCACAAATACCATCTTTATTCCCTGGTCAAAGAATGTAAGGCAGAAGAAACAAGCGATCCCCATGATTTTCTGATTAAATCCGAAGATTATGGTATTCCCCAAAAGCGTCATCGAGTAATAATACTGGGGGTAAGAGATGATTATGATCCGGATGATAATATCAACATACTTGTAAAACTAGCTGAGAAAAAAACAGTTAATGATGCAATAGGCGATCTCCCAGCTGTCTATAGTCATTTTTCAAAAAAAAATGGAAAGAAAGCATATCTTGATACAACCCTCCTTAAATATGAAAGCTGGTATGCAATGATCGCAGAATATTTCAAGGATTGGAAAAATAGCAACACTAATGTTAACAATAAGCTGAACGACTATATTGGTAAAATAAATAAGGGAAAACCGGGACTAAAACCTGAATGCTTCAATCCTTCCTGGTATTACAATCCAAAACTGGATGGCACTATCTGTAACCACGAACCCCGTACAC
>JAIPFO010000228.1 GCA_021736565.1 Phycisphaerae bacterium
CGCTTCGATAGATTCAGCGCCGCTGTTACAGAAAAACGTTTTACCCCCGAAGGCCCGTTCACTGAGCATCTGGGCCAGCCGGCCCTGTTTTTCTGTGTAGAATGTGTTGTCCATATGGATCAGCTCGCCTGCCTGTTGCCGGATGGCTTCCACCACTTTCGGGTGGCAGTGTCCGATGCCACTGGTCGCCCAGCCGGGAAACATGTCCAGATACTCTTTGCCATCGGCATCCTGGATTATACTTCCCCTCCCCTTCGTGATGACATATGGGAGGCGACTATAATTGGCAATAACATATTTTTCAAATTGCTGTAATACTTCTGGAGTCTGCATAAATATCCTCAAGCTAAAACATGACATCTCAAATCTCAAACTTGAAATGTTAATACGATATTTTACGAGATGACCTTTGTGGTAAAAGGTCAATCCGTAATTAAGGTTCCAATGCCCTTGGTGGTGTAAATTTCCAGCAATAGCGAATGCATAAAACTGCCATCAATAATATGGGCGTGTCCAACACCGCCTTCAAGAGCCTTAAGGCAGGAATCTACTTTAGGTAGCATTCCCCCGCTGATCGTTTTGTCTTTAATAAGTTCTTCTACCTCACTTCGGTTCAAACGCGTAATGTGAGATTCCGGATCATTGATGTCACGGAAAATACCGTGCGTATCGCTCATCATAACCAGCTTATCCGCCTGAACGGCAGCGGCGACTTTTCCCGCGGCGGTATCGGCGTTCACATTAAGTTTTCCGCCTGAGCGATTGATAGCGATCGGAGAGATCACTGGGATCGTACCGGCCTTACACAAGGCGATCAGCAATTGTGCGTTCACCTCGGTAATATTCCCCACAAGCCCAATGTCGATCTGACGGCCGGATTCATCTTTCAAGCAGATCTGTTCAGCAAACAAAACGCAGCTGCTCAGCGAATGAAGGCTCATGGCATTACCACCCAACTCATTGATACTCTCGACAATGCTTTTGTTGATCTGGTTAACCAGTACATGTTCAGCAATTGCAATCGTTCGCTGGTCACTATAGCGTCTGCCCTGGATAAACTGCGGTTCAATACCCGCCTTGGTCATAGCATTGGAAATGCTTTTTCCCCCGCCATGAACGAGAATCGGGTGCATTCCGACCGCTGCCATGAATACCACATCATTGAGCAACTGACGCTGGGAATGGTCCGTTTCCATCAGTGAACCGCCGAGTTTGATCACGACGATTTTATTTTTAAATTTTCGTATGAAGCTCAAAGCCTCAATTAAGGCTTTGGCTTTAGTTATGGCCGTTTCCATTATGTTTACCTCCAAAGGCATGAATTTCTCATTTTAAAAGATATCTGTGAGTCGGTCAAGGACTTTTTTGAAATGAGAAAACGGAAGGGGGATGAATGTAACTTATTGAAATAAAGGGGCTTGCGGTGAAAGTGGGGGAATTCGATGAAAATCCCTTGGGCCGACCAGAGGGCGGGGTGTTAGCATCACCTGTTTTTTTGATTTTGAGGCTTTACCGTATCGGCCTTTTGGGCTGGGGATGATGACTTTGAAGTGGTGGGTGATTTATTGATGGCTTTTGTGCCACCAAAGAGAGGTTGTGTTATCTCTAATTTGACGATATTTGTACAGCGATCAATGATGTTTGTGACGACGTTTTTGAAGGATACAGGTTTGCTGGGTTTGGCTTGGATGATTCCGGCAATGCGTTTAGCCGCGACAATTTGGCCGGTTTCCAGGTTGACCACAGTAATAATAACCGCTAAATTCATCTTCTCTGGGGCAGGGCTGTTGGGTTCAAACGGTGTAAGAGCAGGTGGGCTGACCACCGAGACCTGGTCAGGGTTTGTTAGAATTGGAGGGTTTTCCGGGACATTTGTGTTTTTTAAAGACGTTAGCGGGGAGGTAGGGGGGGTATCTTCCGAAATGGGATTGGCGGGTGTGTCCACAGATTTTGACGGGCGAGTCACAGCGATCATGATAGAAAATGTGCCGTAACTGCGTTTTCCTTCCTGGTTGCGTGCCCATACCCTGATTTTATGTTCTGGGGTCGCCGCGATGCATGTTTTGAAACTACCATCTTTACCGATGGTGATATTGCTTTTTGCGTGAGTGGAGATGTTTTCAATACTGGCAATCACCGGACTGGTGCTTTCAATCGCCCCAGGTTGTCCTGTCGCATCAATAAAACCTTCTTGCTGGGAGGTTTGAATATGAATTAATTCTTTATGAACTTTCACACGAGATTCGCACAGACCGACATTGGCTAAAACAGTTAAAATGATCAGGGAGATAATGAGAACACCCGTATGATAAGTTTTTTTAGGGCCGGTTTTGACGCCTGTTCCCCATATTTTAAAGGGCGATATGAAATTCGTAAAACCAATTTTGAGATGGGAATCAACAAATATATTCATTTGATCAGACATAGAAGTAGCTCCTTTACAGGGTTACATAGTCAGGCAAGTTAGAAATATTTATATAACGTGTGGTTGGACCGCAATGTTCCAGATGGATCGTTATAGCTGGATACAGATCAATTAGAGATTGGACCTTATCTGCCCATTCTATTACGGTAACGCCCGGGCCACAACAGAGTTCGTCAAACCCTAATGCTTCCAGTTGGCTGGGATTGTCAAAACGGTATGCATCAATATGGTAGAGCATCAGCCGACCCTCATATTCGTTGATCAGCGTAAAGGTGGGGCTGGCGACGGAATCGGCATCATAAACATCCAGACCCATTGCCAGTCCTTTGATCAGGTGAGTCTTCCCTGTTCCCAGATTGCCGATCAAGGCGATTAGTTCGCCTCCGCCAAGTTGTCGACCGAGGGTCTTACCCAGGTCAATAGTTTGCTCAACGCTATTACTGGTAATTTCTATGGAGTTCATATTTTGATCAATGCTCCCATCCCTTTGGCTCCAATGGGGTAATTGTTTTGTCGGATGTTTTCAGGAATACCCTGTACCCCTCGTCCGACGCGTCCTTGTCGGCGGCTATTATACGGCCAATAGGCGATAGCTTCAAGTCAGAAAGGGCTGGCCATTTCTGCTCAAGAATAGATGCATTTTCAGGACACAGCGTAAAAAGTAATTCAAAATCTTCACCATCGTTCATCGCCGCAGCCAAAGGGTTGACTGATCGTTCGACCGCTGCACTGATGGGGATAGATTTCGCTTCAATAACAGCCCCAACCCCACTTTCCCGGCAGATATGACGCAGGTCAGAGCTTATCCCGTCGCTAACATCCATCATGGCATTGATCGTTACCAGGTCGGTTAATGCCAGGGCCTCCTTAACACGTGGTGTGAAATCAAGGTGTTTACCCGCCAGGGACCCTCCCAATGTCCCCGTGGTCATGATTATATCACCCACTAACGCCCCTGACCGATGTACGGGGGGGTGCTTACCCTGTCGGGCCAGCATGGTTACATCAATCGCCAGTGGTTTATCCCAGCGTGTCGTGTCACCACCAACGATCGGACAGTTGAATTGTTCCGCCGCCTTTTGCAGGCCTTGATAAAGCTGTTTTGCCTGTTCCATCGTCATCTCTTTGGGCAGCGCAACGCCCACGACTGCGATAAATGGCACCGCCGCCATTCCAGCGCAATCACTCAGGCTGACGGCCATTGATTTATAGCCCACCTGTTCAAGTGTAGCGGTTTCAAAATCGAAATGAACCCCCTCCAGCAGCATATCAGTGGTAATCAATAACTGCTGACCGCCCATCTGCATAATCGCCATATCGTCACCGATTCCGGTCTGCAGGTCAGGGTGACTCTGCGTGGATTGTTGACGAATCCAGTGGATCAGTTTAAATTCTGAGAGGTTATGGGCCATCAGCCAGTGTCCTGTTTCTTTGAGGTGTATTTTACGCATCTTAAAGGCTGATTTGAACAACGCAAATCGACTTTTAACATGGAAATTATCCATCGGTATTTGATCTATAAGTCTTTTTTCTGCATGATGCCAAATAAAGACCCTAGCGGCAAAAGGATTGTGCAGCGTTGATTTCAGGATCTAATGACGTTTATATGTGTCAATATGCCCTTTGATACAACCATCAAATAATATCAACTTTCGCTACTGCCGTCAATGAAGACTCCCGCGTGAAAAAATGATTTTCGAATTTAAATATCAGATTTTAAGATGGGAAAATAGGCATTAAAAATACTTATGACGCGGGGGGCAATTCAAGTTGAACTGGATTTTAATCCGATAAGGGGGCAGTGTAAGTGATATCATGAGGCGGGGGGCAACTTTAGCAATCATATAATGGGGGCGAAAAAACATGTCCACGACTAATGGAATAAATGCGACTCACTCGTTATTGCAAAGCCAATTGCAAAGCCTGAAGTTGCGAGAAGACATCCAATACCGGATAGCGGCTAAGACGCTTGACGCATCTCGTAATCAGGGTGCAATGTTATTGGAGATACTTGACCAGTCAACCACAATTGCCAAATCCGCACCGGGTGGTAGTGCCAGGGGGAGTGTTACGATTGGGGCGATTGTCTCTGGGTTGGGGCAGACTATAGATGTGCAGGGGTGATCGGTTAAAATGAGGTATAAGTAGTTTAAATACAACGAGTTATGGCGATTCCTCTGGCACCATATATTTCAGGCATATCCCCTCCTTATTACCATAAGAACTGGTAATGAAGCATTGAGCGGGTATAAAAAACAAAAGGGCCACTTGGCGATAAAGCCAACAGCCCTTTTGCTATTTAATCATTTGGAGCTAAGTCTAAGCTTAGTAGCGTCTTCCGCCACCGCCACCGCCACCACCAAAGCCACCACGACCGCCGCCGCCGCCGCCGCTACCGCCGCGTCCGCCGCCAAAACCGCCGCGTCCGCCGCCGCCGCCGCCACTACGATTTGTTGGGGGCTTGGCTTCGTTGACTTTGATCGTACGACCATCACAGTCTTTGCCGTCAAGCGCAGTAATAGCACTTTGGGCTTCGTCGTCATTGCTCATTTCGACAAAACCAAAGCCTTTGCTTTGGCCGGTGGCGCGATCTGTGATGATATTTACACTTTCAACCGTGCCATGTTCTGCAAACAAGGTTTCAAGGGCTGATTGATCCGTGTCATAGCTTAAATTTCCAACATACAACTTTTTACCCATAACTAATTCTCCGTTTTGGGGTTTTCAGGCCTTATTATTAACTCTCCAAGCCTAATGGAAAGAGGCAAAATTCGCCCATAAAGTCAGGAAAGGCGATCAAGGAAACATTTCAACTAAGGCACTGTACCTTGGCTTACTCATTCGGCAACCCCAACTTAAACACTTTATAGTTTAAGATATTTTAGTATAATAATTATAAATATCAACCCTTGTTTGAATAAAAAATAAAAAATATTATTATTACATCATAAAATAAACTAAAAAAAAAGGGCTAATTAGTCCATAACCTCTTTATATACATGGTTTTATTGAATAAATAGCGATTGCAAAAAAAGATTCGGATTTTATTATAAATCTCCTGTTTTTAGAGGAATATTTTGGAGTTCGTTGTTACATTATTCTTGAATTCCACGCTCAAGTCGATAATTGGTCTTGGGGTCGGACGTTTTCATACCTCGCACGGCCTCAAAAAACTGAATTTATTCAGATTTTCATACTTTTTATTCGAGTATTGACGCCAGCATCATAAGTGTTTTGAAGTCCGTTTTCCGCATCTTAAGGGTTGATTTGGAATACGAAATACGATTTTTGGCTTGGGAGCCAAGAAATAGGCTTTTTATCGGAATCTCTTGAGGTGAGAATTTAAAATAAGTACTTGACATTACTGAAGTTGTCGATATTATCTAGGTATTATTAATCGAATAGGGGTGATTTTCATTAATTTACCCCTATTGTTTTGATAATAGCATCAAAAAGAATGATATTTGACGCCGGGGTCATAAGTTTTTTTGACGCCTGTATTCCGCATCTCAAAGGCTGAATTGAACGATGAAAATCGGCTTTTGACGTGGGATGCATCGTTTCGAATAATAAAATTGTTGAATCGTCCGAATCGACGTTTTTACGCGTCAATATTAAATTTTGACGTAATCATCATTTGTAGTAGATTTAGTTATGTGCAGTTTAAGCTTGCAAATCAGTATGACGTTTTAGTTCCAGGCTCAATAGCCCGCGAGATAGGGTGCGTTTACGTTGTATTGGCAAAGCTTAGGCTGTTTTTTTTATACGCATAGTTAACGCCAGGGTCATATCCCGATACATTGGGATTTGAAACCCGTTTTCCGCATCTTAAAAGTGAGATATTAAAGGCGAAAAACGACTTTTATCGCGGGAAGCATAGGTGGAGTTTTCGGCCTGCGTCTTGGCCTGCCTACGAGCGGCACACCTGAAGGCCGGTTGACTGAGAATGGGCTTTTGGAAATCG
>JAIPFO010000229.1 GCA_021736565.1 Phycisphaerae bacterium
TCGTTTAAAGAACATCACTTACTGCGATCAGTAATTATGGCCAATTGCGATAGTATTAGTGATATCTCACCGTTCGAAGATTTAAATGTTTTGGATATGATTCATATCTATGATTGTAAAATGGTGAGTAATGAACAAATTGAACAGTTGCGTAAAAAGTTACTCGAATGTAATGTTCGGTTTACAATTGATAGAGAGTATGAAGAACCAGTTTTGAGTATAATAAAGGTCCCAGATACCAATTTGCCCCAAAATGACGAGGGCAAAATAATCGATGAAGTGAAATTAGCTAAACAGAAGGTTCAGGAGTTAGAGGCAAAAGTTTATAAGGAAGATCCTGCCTTGGGTGTATTGGAAAAAATGTTAAAGGATGCTGAGAGATTGCACAAGAAAGAAAAATATCAATTGCTCCAAAGAAAAACTGTGGATTACGTCAATAAAATCTTAGATGATAAAGAGGCGATGGCTTTGTACCATAAAATGAGGTCGGCTTATCAGTCGATCGCTGGCTATGAATCTTGTAAAATAAACTTCAACAATGATTTCATGCGTCCTGTTACGTTGGCTTTTTGGCGAGCCTATTATTCTGGAACGATTGGGAAAGAAAAAGCGACCGCCATGAGTAATGAAGAATTGATGGCCACTGCGTTATCTCGTGCAAAGAAGGATATGGATAATAATCTTAAAAAATTGAGTGAAGCACGTCAGGATCACCAATTGCCTGCTTATATTGAGGACTTTTGTCGTCTAAGGGGTGAGAGTGAGAATGAGGTTGGCTTCCTGAGGTTGATCGTGAGGTCCAGGACTCCCCAAGAACTCTCTAAAGCAAGAGAAAGTCTCAGTCATCTTCAGGTTAAATTATATAAAAGTATCGAAAGTGGAAGAAAAGACAGTGAAGGCATTAAGGAAGAATCAAAAGATGAGGCTGAATTAAAGGTCCCAAGTACCTTAAATTCATCCAATATTATAAGTAAAAAAACCAAGGACAAAACAAAGGTCCCAGTTTTTGTTAATTCACCCCGTTATGGAACCCCGGTCGATCCCTATTCCTTATCGACCAAAAAATCAGACACCGCCAACAGCTTTTCTGGCCAGATCGTAGATACTAAAGGGCATCCCATTGAAGGGGTAAAAGTTGATGCATGGACGTGGTATTCGGGCAATGAAGTTTTCACGGATGTGAAAGGCCGGTTCATACTCAAAGGTTTTGATTTGGACCAGAAAACTGCCGAGATCTGTATCAGTAAACCGGGCTATACTCCCCGGCGCACGTTCCGCCAGCCGCTTGGCGAACTTTTATCGCCTTTGATCCTGGGCAATAAAACGTACCTGGAAGGGCATGTCACAAATTCAAAGGGCCAACCTGTTGCCCATGCCCTGATCAGGGCCGATGGGGGTGAACGCCGGGCCGAAGGTGTGGTCATTAGCGAGACAGTCACTGAAGCTAAATCTGACGATAACGGCCGCTATAGACTTTACATGCAAGGTGATACCTACAAAATCACGGCGACCGCGCCGGAGGGTATATTCCAACAAGAGAACTATGTGCTCACTAAAGATAAAGCACAACGATTGGATATGACACTAACGCCGGGCGTGACATTTAAGGCAAACCTCATTGACACGCTGACCCATAAACCCATTGAAGGTGTTAAACTCTATAATTGGCGTCAAAAGGAAATCACAGGCGTTTCAGATAAAAACGGCTTTGTGGCCATTAAAAACATGCGGCCGGGTGTATTTGAATTTAATATTGACGCCAAAAAACAAGGTTACATGCGGTGGTGGTCCGCCGATGCAGCCAAGAGCTTTCAACAACTGAGTCTTGGCGAAAAAGACTGGGACGGCAATCTAAAATTCCAAAGAAACTTTGGCGATTTAGCGTTTGATATTCAATCGGGCATGAAGCCGGTCACGATCCTGTTTGAAAAAGGGGTACACATCTCCGGTCGCGTCATTGACCCGGATGGAAACCCTGTAGCGGGCGCAACGGTGGCCCCTGCCAACGGCAAGGGAAACTCGCTGACCGGTGACACCCGATTTAGTTATGAAACAGATAAACAAGGTATTTTTAAGGGGTATTTCCCCGCTGGTAAAGAATTTCAATATAATTTAATTGCACATGACGGTAAATATATGGAATGGCGAAAATGGGCCAATGGCACCATTGCGCCTTTCAAAACGATGCCCGGTGAAGAAATAACGGACATCGTCCTGCACCTGCAGCCCCCGCAAACGGTCACTGGCATCGTACTTGACCACCAGGGGAATCCTGTGGCAAACCGTAGAGTGCGCGCCTGTCGCATTCAACGGGACGATAACCGCTATTATGTGCCTACGACGCGTACGAATGCCCAAGGGGAATATACCTTGAAATTCGTGGCACCCGGTAAACATTTTATTCAAGTCCATCCATTTTGGGGTGAACCTGGCATGGCCCCAGACGATACTACCAAAACAATAGAAATCATAAAGGGAAAACCCACACCAGGGGTTAACTTCAAACTTAGAGATCCGTCTCTCCCTCGTGAACCAAAGATATATCTTCCAAAATCAACAGGAAATAAAGGCAAAAAAAAGGCTTCAGGGTTGCTTAATCTCACAAGAGAAATACTGAAAAATATTTCTGAAGCTAAAGATTCGGAGCCATCCCTGGCAAGTCTCACTGTTAATGATGAATTAAAGGATCCAGATAAATTTATTTCATCCTCTGAACTTTTGAAAAGGCCTCAATTGTCCTGGTGATATCTTCTGGTCGGACGGTTAGATTTGTTACCGCCCGGAACATGCCCGGGCCGGTGGCCAGCAGGTTGACGCCTTCTTTATAGAGCTTTGCCGCCAGTTCTTCTGACGGCATGGCGTTGACCCGGCCGATAACGATGTTGGTTTCAACCGAATCGATATCCACGTCAATGCCTTGGAGCTTTGCGATGCCGACGGCCAGGTTTTTGGCGTTGGCGTGGTCTTCGGCCAGACGTTTGCGATGATGTTCGAGGCCATATAAGGCGCCCGCGGCGATCAGGCCTGCCTGTCGCATGCCGCCGCCGTATTGCTTGCGGAAACGTCGGGCCCGCGCGATGCATTCGGCACTGCCGGCGAGGGCGGAGCCTATTGGGGCGCCTAACCCCTTGGAAAAGCAGACACTTATAGTGTCGAAATAATTTGCGTATTCCTGCTCGGCGATGCCCGAAGCCACCGAGGCGTTCCACAGTCGTGCGCCGTCCAGGTGCATCTTGAGATTCGCCTGCCGGGCGACCCGGGCCACATCGGCGAGCGTTTCGATCGGCCAGACACTTCCGCCCCCGCGGTTGGTCGTATTTTCGATGCAGACTAATTTTGTCAGTGGAAAATGCTGGTCCCGCGGCCGTAATACCGCCTGGAGGGCATCGCCGGTAAAGATGCCGCGTTGGCCGGGGATTAACCTGCACATCACGCCGGCCAGGGCCGCCGGGGCGCCCGCCTCGTAATAATAGATATGCGCCTCGCTTTCGATGACGATCTCATCGCCCGGTTGGGTATGGCACCGCAGGGCCACCTGGTTGCTCATCGTCCCGGAAGGCATAAACAACGCCGCTTCCTTACCCAGAACCTCGGCAGTCCGTTCCTCCAACGCCTTAACCGTCGGGTCGTCACCCAAAACATCATCCCCCACCGGTGCGGTGGTCATGGCATGCATCATCTCAGCGGTTGGTTTGGTAATCGTATCACTTCGCAGATCAATCATTTTATACTCGTTTCTAACCCGGCCAGACCGGGAACTGAACAGGCGAATCGAATCGCCTCACATTTTTTGCCAAAATCATCCCACACATTATGCACAATATTTCATTTAAAATAAACTAAATTCTGACGCCAGCGTCAAAAGGTGTGCGAGATTATTTCCTGGCAAGATACTCCTTCTCATTAACACCTGGTTTCAACCAGGTGATTCTATCCGCCCTCTCTCCCTCCTCTCCGTCGGGCCACGCCCCGGCGGAGAGGAGGGAGAGAGTCGTTATGAATGCCGCCAGACACCTGGATAAATCCAGGTGTTAATGATATTATTTTCTACAACACATTCAACTTTGATCATCCTGAATCTTTCTGACCAGACGATACGGAAATAACAGGATGAAAAATCCCATAACGCCGAAACTGCCGTCGATGAATCGCCAGAAGAGCGGCACTTCACGAAACGGCCCCGCCACAAACGGCAACAATGCCCCCAAAATACAGGCGAGCATATAAACCTGGATGACCCAGATGTTCCTGACCGGGTCCTTGATCGCCCCGATAATGAAAATCGCGAAAATCACACACGCATACGACAGCCAGTCCATACAGTAGGCCATCACCGGATAGGCCTTATACGTTTCCGACACACTCCAATGCATTTTATCGACCCACCCGGAAACAACCGGCAGCCGCTCGGCCATGGCGGTCCCCGCCCCAAAATGCTTCGCCATAAAGGCCGACTCAGCCTCCACAAAAAAAACCGTGTGCAAACTAAAAAGCAGGCCGAGGAAAAAAATGACCAGCCAGATGCGAATCTTTCGCAATATTTTTTGTTGATCGGAATTATTCATCACTAAAGGCGATCTCCTATACAGCACCTTTTATTTTACCTGTTTTTGACACCCGTGTCAATTTTCTTCCAATTTCACATGGATCATTCCCGGCAAACGCCTGACCGATGGTATGTCGATCTTGCGGCCGTATAGGCCTAAAGCTTCCGGTAAAATGTTCCGGCTAAAACCGTTAACCGCCAGTGAACATTGCAACGCCCATTTCGCGCAATAAAACTGCATTCGCACATGATTTTCATTACTGTCCATTAACCCGGCAATCTCGCTCCAGGAACGCTGTTCAAAACACCATAGAACTAATACCGTGCGATAATCATAAGGCAAACTTTTAATCGCCTGGTTAATAACCTCGGCCAATTCAGCATTACTTGCATAGCGAGATGCCGTAAACGGCTCACCATAATCCTCCGGACAATGTACGCCTTTATTTTCTATTGCACTAACCATTATATTTTGCTCCACGTCAAGATTTATTCAATTATCTTCCCATCGGTTTAACTAACCGCCTGGTCTTCTGTTATATATGACGCATGAAACCGAAAAACATATTCAAAAAAATATCATTTTTTGCCAAAAACCCCCTAAAAAGCGTTATTTTACAGATCTTTTACAAAGAATCGCCGTTTATGCGATTAATAATCAAGACTTCTGGAACCTCTCAGACACCACTGGATATCTATAAGGCTCTGACCACCGACCTATATAGGTACCTAAAATCATCACTAAACCAATGATTGAATTAGGAATTAATTAGAACTGCATATTAACTTTCCTACTTTATAACTCATTCTATTCCATTTTATAAATTCGGAATTTCCGAATTTTCTCAATAGCTGCTCTTCAATCAATTGATTCAGTATAATATCTAAATCGCCCCTGCTTTTGCGCGGTAGACGGCCTGGACCAGTGCGTCGGTGGTTGTGATATCCGGGGCGATTTTTGTGACGCGGTCGATGAGTTCTTCGGCCTTGGCGGCCTGCTCGCCCAGTTGGATGAGAATGTCGAGAGCTTCGCGTTCGATATTGCTTTTGGGCTTACGGGCCTTCGATGGGGTGTGGGATGCTTCCATGGCGAAGTCGGCCATTTTTCCTTTGAGTTCGGCGACGATCTGTTCGGCGGTGCGTTTGCCGACTTCCGGCAGGGTGGTGAGCATTTTCGTATCGCCTGATTCGATGCTGTAGGCGATATCGGCCAGGGGTTTGGCCAGGGCGCGCAGGGCCTTGCGGATGCCGATGCCCTTGACGGAGATAAAGCGCTGGAAAAAGGTTTTATCCTGAACTTGTGGGAAGCCGACGATTCGCGGGATGAAGGTTGAGCCGCCGGCACTGCCTTCGAGATACTCCAGGCAATAGAGGGTGATCGCACGATTGATCTTGGCCGAGAGGTCACTGACGGTATAACCCGGCACCATGACCTCATAGGCGATATCGCCCACTTCCAGAAGAACCGCGTTGGTCTGGCTGTCTAATTCCAATAATGTTCCGGTCATGCGTGCTATCACAATTAATTGGCTCCAAGTTGGTGTATGAGTTTATTTTCCAATAAAAAGGTTTCCGTCCCATTTATATCGATGGCCGGCTATATTCATTCAAACAACACATCGCGATGGCCATGGCATCGGCGACGTCGGCGGGTTCGGGGACGATGGCCAGGTTTAGCTGCCTTGTGACGGCCTGTTGAACTTGGGCCTTGGTGGCCCGGCCGTAACCGATCAGGCTTTTTTTGATCCGGGTGGCGGAAAAGTGGGCCATTTGTACATGATGCCTGGCGGAGGCCAGCAGAAAGACCCCCCGGGCGTGCCCCA
>JAIPFO010000230.1 GCA_021736565.1 Phycisphaerae bacterium
CCAGTAAAGACAACCTGGTTTACCATGTGCTAAATCTTTATGACATGTGCCCATTAGATATGAAATCCGAGATTCTTCGCTATGTCATCAATAAGGGGCAACAGGGTGTCAATACCCTGGAGGGTTCGATGTACTGGACACAAACCCGACGGCCACATGCGTGGGCGGATGCATTTCATCGGGCGTTTCCGGAATCCGTACTGTGTACTTATAGCCAAATGGAATACCAGAATATGGTCCAGCTTGGACGTAAACCTATTCGAGCGGGTCATGAGTTATACCGAATGCTTAGCGCTCAAGGAATACCAACCGCCGAGTATGTCCTCCAGGAGAAAAATGACGTGCAGCGAGAGATGTTCCTGCCCGACAGTCAGCTTAGAGACAATTTTAATAAAGCCTTCAAACTCATTGCCGAGAAGTTGCCGGAGGTTCATATACTGAATATCAGCTTCATACAACTGCCGCCATCAGAAAGTAATGTCTTATTTATCGCCAGCAGTCGGGCACGCGGAGAATACCAATTCTCTCAAACTCTTCTTAAAAGCGGGGTTCGGGCCATTGGCATGGCCCTTTTTGACGCCCTGGCGCAGACCAAGAGTATCAGTGGAAAATGTAATATGGATTATGAAATGGAAATGCTCAATATGGCCTGGGAATGTATCATGAACGACACGCCCATCTCTGGAAACCCGTAGGATCAATAGACAGTTCTCTGGGACAGGAAAATCCGTCTATCTCTCATCCCAGTGCCCAAAAGGAGCCTGACACCATGATTCTGACATTGCAAGCGTTCACTCCATGATAAAAAAAGCTTCCGCCAAAGGCAGTTTCCAGAAGATAGCCTGAAAATAGCTAATGGAACTGAGCCCAGCCCAAACGACCGCGGCGAGCGACGCCCGGGGATGCTAAAAGAAACCCTATCGCCCCCGCAAGAAAAATGCGTGTCTTAACTGACTTTTAATCGACGTTTTTACGGGTCAACATTGACTTTTGACACCACCCTCATACCCAAGGAGTAAAAAACGTGACGGATTACCGAGATGAATTATATGAAATTGAAAAACAGGTCAACCATCTAAGGAGGGCCGGTTGCTATCGTGACGCCCTCGCCCTTCAGCATACATACGTCCATCTTGCCCGGATACACTATGGATATGAACATCAAAGAACACTGGATTCGTTGATCCTGCTTGGTTATTTCCATCGCCGATGCGGCCATTATTCCGCCTGCCAGTCCTGGTACCAACAGTGCCTGAAAATAGCCATCCCTGTTCTGGGAGAGTCGCATGAAATCGCCTGCCTGGCCTTTAATAATATGGGGGCGTTAAAATGTCGGTATGGTTTTTATGACGAAGCGGTGACTCAATTTCAACGAGCGATTAAACCGGCTCTTAGACGTTTTGGCACCACGGCAGTCGATGGAATGCATCTGTCAAATCTTGCCACAGCATGGCGCAACAAGGGCAACTTTGACCTGGCCGCCACATTGTACCAGATGCTGCTGTGGATGCAGGAGCAGGGTTTTAACACGCCAAATGATAATACCGCCCACACCAACTTTCGATTCGGAGAGCTGATAATGATGTGCGACCCTGCCTCCAGCCAAGCCGAGCGGCTCCTTACACAGGCATGCGACAGCCTGGAAGCCAACACCGACCGTTGCCATCCGGATTGGACAGAAACTCTCGGAACCTTAATAGAGTTGCGTGCAATTTCAGGGGATTATTCTCAACTGCCTTTGGCGCAAAGCATGCAATCCGTCTTAATTGAGAAAATTGGAGAAGAAAACCCTCAAACAGGCCACCTGCTGCTAAATATAGGCCGGGTTCTGCTGTTGGCAAATCGTCTGGATGAAGCGGAATCCACCCTGAACCAGGCGTTGTGCATCCTGGGCAATACCGTCGGCAAACACCATATTCATTATTGGGCAGCGACGACTTCTCTGGGAAGAATTTCACTAACCCGGCACAATTTACTCCGGGCCGAAGCCCTTTTGCGTCAAAGTTTACAGGATATGGAGGCCGTTCTGGGTGACCAGCATCCTTGGCTGGCCGAAAACATCGAGTCACTCGCCGAGTGTTTATTATTAAAAGGAGACACCACCGGCTCCAGGATAATTCATTCTAAAGCATCCCGCCTTAAAAAACTCCCCACGAATATCGATGACTTTGCCCGCCAGATGATAAAATGTAATAATGAAGAGAAACATATAGAATCCGTTGTAATTTCCCATGCCGCCGAGTTGCAGGCCCAAGAACATCACGATGACACAGCGAAGGTCACGGCCATGGAAACAAGAGCACCCTCATGCTCCGCCCTGGGATGGAACCCCGAGGCAATACAGGCCTATGAACAGGCCGCCTATTTAAGGCTGGAAATGAGTGACGATGTGGGCTTGGCAAAAAACCTGCGAAAGCAGGCAGAATTGGCTGACTTAATGACCGGCCAGGAATCGCGTGCAAGACATTTAAGAGAACAAGCCGACATCCTTGATAAGAAGCGTGACAAGTCATGAATTGCGCGGATGGAGAATATCGCTCGTTAGCGAAAGGGGAAAAAAAAAGTTATTCACCCAGCCCAACGTAATGGATTGATTTTGATCGTAAAATACGGTAAAATCGCCCTTTATGAATAATACACCTATTGAAGCACTCATCGTTGACCTTGGCCGGGTTCTTGTCGATATTGACGTCTCGCTACTGACCCGCGACATCTTCAAAAATGTCTCAGGCGATACAGAGGCCCAGGTCATGCAAACCGTCATGTCCGACCCGGTCATGCTGGATTTTGACACCGGCGTTACCACCCCGCAGGAATTTCACCAAAAACTCTGCGAACGATTCGCCCTGACGTTTAACTATGAAGAATTTACCCGGCTCTGGTGCGGTCTCTTTTCAGCCAAACCCGATATGGATATCCTCATCAGCGAACTGGCACGCCAATACCCCATGACACTATTATCCGACGTCGACATCCTCCATTGGAGTCATGTAAGAGACACATTCCCCATCGTCCAGAAGTTCACCAACCCCACGCTGAGCTTCCAGACCGGCTACATGAAACCCGCCCCCGAATGTTACCGCATCGCCGCCGAAAACATAAAAACACCCATAGAAAAATGTCTCTTCATCGACGATCTGCCCAAAAACGTAGAAGGCGCCCGCCAGCTCGGCATGCACAGCCTCCAATTCACAAACGCCGAGAAACTTCGCAATGACCTGAAAAACATGGGAATCCTGTAGAAAAACCCAGGCAGCCAAGGCCAATACAAAAAACTCTTCCCAGCCCCCAGGCAACCCCTTTATATCTTATTCGCTAAATTCACGAATAATGACCGTATTATTCTGCCCGCCGAATCCAAAGGAGTTTGACATGGCGATATGGACCGGCACTTTCCGGGGGGCATTGGGAACATAGTCCAGGTCACAATCCGGATCGGGCGTTGTCAGATTCGTCGTTGGCGGAACAATCTTATCGCGAACAGCCAGTACACACGTGATCATTTCGACCACACCCGCTGCGGCGATAAGGTGCCCGAGCATGCTTTTGACGCTGCTCACAGGGATGTCACCGGCGATATCACCGAAGACATTATGAATGATCCGGGTTTCGATAGAATCATTTTCTGAGGTCCCGGTACCGTGAGCACTGATATAATCAATATCCGAGGGGGCCAAACCGGCATCCGCCAGGGCCATGCGAACCGCCGCGGTACCGCCGCGGCCGTCTTCATGCTGGTCGGTCACGCGAAAGGCATCCGCGGTGGTGCCGTATCCGATCACTTCAGCAAGTATAGGAACGCCACGCTTCTTGGCCGAGTCCAGGTCTTCAAGAATCAGGGCCCCCGCCCCTTCGGCCAAAACAAACCCGTCCCGTTCTTTATCAAATGGCCTGGAAGAGGTCTGCGGATCATCGTTCCGTGTCGATAAGGCCGTCAGACGATTAAAACCGGTAACGCCAAGGGGATGTATCATCGAATGGGCACCACCGGTAATAATGATGTCCGCCTGACCGTTACGGATCAGTTCGGTCGCCTCCCCGATAGCCTGCGTACTGGCCGCACAGGCGGTCAGACAACTCATTGTCGGGCCAAGCAAGCCAAACAGGCGGGCAATATGGGCCACCGGCATGTTGGGTTCCTGCTCCAGTTCCTTGGCAGGGTCCATCTGTTCCAACGCGATCTGGGCCCATTTCACCCAGTCAATCTCATTGCTCTCCGGCTGCCAGGCCTCCGTAGTAGCGGCGATAAAAGGACCAAAGTCAACAGGCCCCTCGCCGGCACCAAGATAAACACCCACCCGGTCTGCCGATGGACATTGAACCTCAGAACCGGAAGACCCCTTCGCACCCCCCAGCGGACAGGGAAGTTTCGCCTGCTGCCACGCCTGCATGGCAGCCCCCAGCATAAAACGCGTATTCCGACTGGCGGATTTGTGGGCGTCGTGAACATCTTCGGGCAGGTATTCCAGAAAATCAAAATCGGTCACCTGGGCCGAAAACTGGGTTGGAAAAGTCTCTGAGTCAAATATTTCAGTTTTTGATACCGCGCACTCGCAATTCAGAAGCCGTTTCCATACCGTTTCCACATCGCAACCCAGCGGACTGACTATACCCATTCCTGTTATCACTACACGTTTGGTCATATCTAAATTATCCTGATTATTTTGACGCCAGTGTCATAAGTATTTTTAAAGCGTATTTTCCATATCGTCAAGGCGCATCCACCTTTTAACCCAAGTGTCCTACACCTTACTGAGGACCATCGCCGCTGTCTGCCCCCCGTAAGAATAACAGCTGGTCATTAAATGGTTAATGTTTTTATCGAGTCCCTGGGGGCCGGGAATATTCAGCGTCCCATCCCCGATCGGGTCCGAACAGTTCATATTCCCTGGAATTTTCCCGGTATGCATGACCAACGCGGCGATCACCAGGTCGATCGCCGATGAACCCGCCCCACAGTTCCCCATCCGGCTCTTGGTCAGAAGTATCGGTAAATTCACAGTATGGTCGCCAAATGTCTTCTTGATCGCATTGAACTCCGCCTGGTCATGTTCAGGAACCGCCAGCCCATGCGGGATCAGCAGGTCAATTTCGTCTGGTTTCAAGTTGGCCTGTTTCAGGGCCTTGGTCATCGCGACAGTCATGCCCACAGCCTCGGCGTTGGGGGCAATATAATCATCACAGAGCGTATTTGACGCACCGGCCCCTGTAATTTCTGCATAGATCGTCGCCCCGCGTCGTTTGGCGCGTTCCATGTCCTCCAATATCACGATCCCGGCCCCTTGAGCAACGACGTTGCCATCGGCTTTTTTGTCAAAAGGACGCGACGCCTCTTTGGGATTGTCATTATAGTGGGTACTGGCACGATTCTGGGTACATTGCCGCAACAGGCTCATGGCATTGACCTTATTCTCCGCCCCACCGGCCACCATCACATCGGCTTTCCCCTGGGCAATATGATTTCTCGCTTCATTAATCGCCAGCAATCCCGAAGCCTCCGCACAGGTAATAGAATTACTGGGCCCCTGCAAATCGTAAATAATACTGACATGACAACTCAGCATATTCGGTAAGTATTTCAGCAGCCACAGCGGGGTCAGATGCGACATCCCCTCGCTGCCCCATTTCTTCAAACTGAAAACGCCCTCCGCCTTGCCATATTCCGCCGCCGCCGCCAGTTCGGCAATATCACAGCATATGGCCCCGGCACCTATCGTTATGCCGCTACGGATCGGATCGATATCAATGGGACCATCTGGATTATTGGCACGGGTATTGAGCCCGGCGTCTTTCATCGCGTCATCGGCGGCGATAACCGCCAGCTCAATATCACGGGACATTAACTTCACCGACTTACGCTGAGCTTTGGGCACCAGCTTGTTCATCTTCATCGTGGGGGCCTGGCCGCCAACCTGGCTGGGAAATCCGCTCGGGTCAAAGACCGTGATCCGATCGATACCGACCGTGCCGTCAAACAAGGCGCGCGTATGCGCCTCTTTATTCGACCCCAAAGCACTTATCAAGCCTATTCCTGTAATTACGACGCGACGTTCGGGCATGGTACTCTCTCCAGAGATGTTTCAAAATTATCGTGACATGACGCTCACAAACCGGTTATAGACTTGCCGTTCCGGAAGGAATATAGGTTTGCAGCATACTCATAAACTGGTCGTTAAAGACAAAGTTTTCTTCCGGAAATTCCAGCCCCGCCATGTTCTGGTCAATATGACTGAACATCATGGTAATATCAGCGATCACAGTCTCCTGGCAGCGAATGGTCCCTTTGATGCTGGCCGCTTCATCGGCAATATTGTCAACCACCGCTTCCAGGTGAAGCTGGTCACCCGGCCGAACGATCTCATGGAATA
>JAIPFO010000231.1 GCA_021736565.1 Phycisphaerae bacterium
CAGCCCCATAGGGGCGTTATCTTTGTAGCAAAGAACATGCCCCTGCATCCCCCAGCCCCCGCGGGGCGACATCTTTGTACAAAACCTCACCATGCAATTATCTTCAGCCCCATAGGGGCGTTATCTTTGTAGCAAAGAACATACCCCTGCTTCCCCCAGCCCCGGCGGGGCGATATCTTTGTAGAAAACGTCATCATGTAATTATCTCAGCCCCGTTAGGGGCGTTATCTTTGTAGCAAAGAACATGCCCTTGCATCCCCCAGCCCCGGCGGGGCGACATCTTGATATTCCATTCCGTTTTCCATTATTAATTATTTCGCTCCTACGGAGCTTGGCGTTGTGGATGACCTTGTTTCCTACAAAGATTCTGTCCCTCCGGGACCCGGAGACGTCTTTTCCGCTCATTCCGTTAAATCCACAAGAATCATCGACCATTTTCGCAATATCCCTATTCTTTTCCCCTTAACTCCGCCTCTACTTGATAAGATTCTGAATTTGCATGTGCATCTTTTTGAACCTCATCCCAGTCAATGTATTTTTCAAGTAGTGGAAACTTTACTGTCGATTTAATCAAAAGAATTATCATGCCCATCAGGCAAGCCGAAAACATTTCAGGCAAGAGACTTAATGGAGAATCCCATTTATAGCTCAAAGTGTTTCCAATAAAGCATACTACAAAAATTAGAAGGTACTTGATAATTACTTTTATTCTTGATCGACGGTTAGAAATATTTAGCAAGTGTTTTGCCGTTCTGATTTGTTCTACACGATTCTTATCTGTCATTTTATACCTTACCTTAGATTCTCCATATTACATTATATATTTCAGCCTAGCTATTTCGATAGTACTCCTCATCCTCCTGCATGCCTCCCATCTTCCCTTCTGTTTTTATCATTAAAAACATCACATTTGCCCGGCGCACAATAAAAAAGTACGAAAGCACTCTCTCAACCATCAATGCGTCGTGCGAGCCACCTTATCCCGTCATCATTCTTCCCACAGCCAATGGCTGGCAAACTCAAACAGATCGTCCATATCAACGTCACCGTCACCGGTCAGGTCAGCCTGGCCGCAGGTATCGCAGGCGGTATCCAGCCAGCGTACGGCCAACCCGCCAAAATCCACAAGGTCTACATCGCCGTCAGGCTCGAAGTCGCCTGGAATGAATGAGCCGTCGCCAAAGCCATAGGTCTTGATCATATCCGTACCCATGCCAGTTGCCGCGTAGATCAGGCGAATATCCTGTGCCTTTAATTGATCCAGTGTGCGTTGAGAAATCCCCGGCTCTAATCGAGGCTCAAAGATAAAAAACTCGTTGAAATTGTGATGGCCGGGGCCATACGTCCCTGAATAGTAGCCATGAAGAACGATCGGCTCGGTGGTATAGCCCGTAATGGTGGTCTCCACGAATTTAACCAGCGGGGCGGTATAACCCGCCGTCGGGCCCGTGGGATAAGGCGGCCAGTAAAAGGAGGTCGAAATGGTGATATCACCTGCTGTCGATGTCCGCTGCTGCAACAGGTCGCCGGACTGAGGCTGAGGACAGGGCCGCAGGGACACGCTTTCGGTCGTTGTTGTGATAAGTTTGCCCTGATAATCCAACAATATGACCGGCGTGTCATAGTCGACATTTAAGCGCAGGTCCTCAAAATCATCCAATGTCAATAAGGGACATTCAGCGGACGAGACGAATCCCGGAATACTGCCGGTTTGCAGTGCATAGTCCCGTGGATTTACCAGGTGGTGCATGCGCCAGCGGTCAGAGGCAAAGTTATCAGCAAAAGAATAGGTAGCGAAAGGCAGTTGCGAAAGTTTACCGTCGAGAGTGCGAACCCGTCCATTATCCGCATATTCAATCGTGCTCTGAGCATAGAAACTCTTTGAAAGATTAGACTTATTCAGCCAGATATTTTTCGTCTCAAATTCCCATTTGGACTTGAGACGATGCATGGCAAAGACCGACCCGATACTGGACACCTCGCCCTGGTAAACACAGTATTCGGTGGGCTGATTAATCAAAAAAGGCGTAATGTCCTTTGTGGTCCCGGGTTGGGGTATCTGGCGTATCTGCTTGACCACCAGTCCGCCGGCGGGCAATGCCGCCCCGCCGGGCGACACCTTTTTATACTCAAAATCGAGCACGTATTGCGTTTGGCCGGTGACTTGCTCAAACTTCTCTGAAGTGGTGACCAGTAACTGGGCCAATTGTTTATAGTCTTCCTCCCATTCCATGACTGTTGTCCCCAGGGGCACAAGACTTGATGGCCGAACGATGGATGGGTACATCCCAAAGGAATAAATCCCAACGCGAACTTCTTCCGGGATAGAACCCGGTTCAGGGTTGGAAACCGATGTCGCGCCCAATTGAGTCACCAGCATGATCTCCTTCGAATACGACCCCTTCGTTAAGGTGGCGACACCATTGGCCCGCTCAATCTCATCCGGAAAAGAATGATGCACCAGCAGGCCCATACCAACCTCCGATTCATTGACCCCATGACGCAAACGCTCCAGAAACGCGTTGTCATTGTAAAAACTGGCGAACACCTTGCGAATCGCGCGGAACACACCCCGCTCATCTGTTTCGTTCGGGTCACAGCGGCATGGCCCCCCGTCATCGCCATCCAGTTCATCGGCCAGGCACCCGCTGTAACTGTCATACAGGCCCGCCCCGGTGAACTGCTCACTGTCTTCAACATTGGTCGAACTCCTGAACCGGATCTTTTCGTTCGGGTCAAAGTTCGCTTGCAGGACCGTTTTGATAGACAATACCTGCTCGGGTGTGAAACGGGTCATGTCGGCATTCTTAATAAGGCTGCGAATGGTACTGAGATCTTTCGACAAGGCCGCCATGTCTGGGGGCGGGTAGGTATAGGCCGAGAGACGATTTGCAATTTCTTCCCCGAGAGTCCCGGCGGCAATGGCCTGCGGCACAATGGCTTGGCTGAGAAACTCGCGCCACAGGTTAAAAGAGAGTGCGATCGCTTTGGGAGAATTGTCAGGTATTGCCTGACGCAGCATGCCAAAGTTAGCTGCCTTGCCGCCGAAGTATTGAATATCTGCCGGCAACAGGTCCTCTGTCCCTGCGCTATACGCCCCGTAAGGTGCGATCGCTGAAATATCCAGATCCGCCGGCGTTTTCAGATCAAGGATCTCTGCGATCTGTGGAGGCGTTAAAACATCGTCAACATCGATCATTTTCAGATCACATTGACCGAAGTAACCCGCATAGACACTGAATACGATCGTACGGCCGATAAACTGCCGCGCCCTGTTGGCATCGTCGGTGAGTGCCAGGTGGACAAATGGAATATTATAAGCCTGAGCGAGTATCGCCACGTGCGAGCTCGGCGTCGAGGGCGCCAACGAGATGATCCCTGCAACAAATGGGATCTCCGCAGGGACACCATCGGTCAGTAGAATATCGTTCGGTTCCAACAGACCACCCTGGTATGCAGCGTCGATCTGATCGGCTTCAAAGAATTTGAGTTCACCCAGGGCCCACCCTTCGGAATAACACGAATTCCCCCGGGCCCAACGCGAGGTTGAACTGACCCGAATGCCTTCAGCTTCAAACCAGTCGCGATTCGCCCCGGCCACCGCCTGCTGTTCATAGGTTGGAAAGTAAAATGCCTCCACGTCAGGGCCCGCGGTCACGGTCGCTTTGACCACGTTGAACATGTCGCGTATCTCTTCCCTGGTATACGGGTCATAGCGAACGAACTGAATGCCATACTCCGGAAAATCAGGGACAGGCGGGTAACCGCTGAGAGGCGGCATGATCACCGCACCCAGCGAGGCCTGCTGATTGAGCGTGTAGAGAGTCACCTGGTAATAGTCGGACGGTGACATGCCAATAAAGGGGGGCAGGAGCTGGGTGGCAAAATCATGATGCAATAAATAACGCGTACTGTCCTGAAAATAGACCGTGCCGGGATTATCCAATTTGATCGTAAATTTCACCCAACCCGAATCACCCGCGGAAGTCCCAAACTGGCAAAAAGGATCATCAGGAAATGTCACCTGGTGTTTCCAGTCTTCCCCATAGAGTGGCCCTGTGGACACTGATATTAACAGAAAACTTAATATCGCCCGACAGCTCGTAAGATTCGCTTTTGTAATCATCTTCACATTTCTCCTAGAAAAACGAATCAAGACGCCAGCGTCAAATGTCATTTGAAACGTTGATTCTGGCTCTTAATTCACGTTTACACTTGTCGTTATTGACTTTTGACGCAACTATCATTTACATCGAAAATCAGTCAGAGGCCAGGATCATGGTCTCAACAAGCTTATCGCGTTGGCTGTGAAGATCGTACCGGGGCGGTCATTTTTTAATGGCGAAATGGTGCTTGAAGTTTCCATCGTCCTGGTCCGGATAATCGTTGCGATAGTGCACTCCCCGGCTTTCCTGGCGTCTGAGGGCACTTTGTGTGATCAATCGGCTGATGGTGAGCATGTTTTGACATTGCCAATCGGCCGGCTTATCGAACACTTTGTCCATAACATACCGCTTCCAGAAGTCGATGATCTCGATGGTTTCACTCAGTCGGTCAGCATGGCGTTCGAGGCCCACATTACGCCACATGACGGATCGAAGGGAATTTTCTACATCGGTAATATCCAGTTGGGTTCGTTTTGATTCTTCGATTTCGTGGGTAATTTTCATGTAGGAGGCCCCATTATCGATCGTGGCGATTTCGTGGGCGATGATTTCACCGCATTTTTTCCCGAAAACGACCGCTTCCAGTAAGGAGTTGCTGGCGAGGCGGTTGCCGCCGTGCAAGCCGGTTGCGGCGGCTTCACCACAGCAGAAAAGATGGGGGATATTGGTCCGGCCGTTCAGGTCGGTTTTTACACCGCCAACCATATAATGGGCACTAGGACGTACAGGAATGAGGTTTTCATCCACATTGATATCAAATGAATCGCATAAGGCGCTGATCGTTGGGAAATGTTTCTGGAGCCATTTTCTGCCCCGATGGCGAACGTCGAGAAAGACGTGAGTTGCCCCGTTTTTTTCCATTTGGTTTGCGATGGCCCGGCTGACAACATCGCGAGGGGCTAATTCGGCCATATCATGGTAGTCGGGCATGAATCGTTGGCCTTTACTGTTGCCCAGACGGGCTCCCTGGCCGCGACGCGCTTCGGTGACTAGCGTTCGTTCGGCCCCGGCGATATAGAGGGTTGTTGGGTGAAATTGCATGAATTCCAGGTCGGCCAGGACCGCTCCTGCGCGGTAAGCCATTGCCAGGCCGTCACTTGTGGCACTGGGGGGATTGGTGGTTTCACGCCAGAGCCGCCCGGCGCCGCCTGTGGCCAGCACTGTTCGGTGTGCCCAGATGCATTGCATGCCATGGGCAGGATGGTGGGTAATGGCTCCGAGACAGCCACTGTCATTGGTGAGTAAATCGATGCAGAAACAGTCTTCAAAGATTTTAATTGACGGGTTAGCTCGCACCTGGTCCCACAGGCTCTGGGCAATGGCTTTTCCAGTCGCATCTCCTAAAGCGTGTGCTATACGGTAGTTACTGTGTCCGCCTTCGCGTCCTGCGGCGAGCTGACCCTCTTCCATATCGAAAGGGGTCTTCCATTCGAGCAGTTGCTGGAGCTGGGAGGGGCCGTTGCGGACAACCATCTCTACGGTATCCCGGTCGCATAAACCGCAGCCGGTTTGAAGTGTATCATCAATGTGGGATTCGAAGGTGTCGTCTTTTCGTATCACCGTGGCTATGCCGCCCTGGGCGTTGTAAGTGTTGCTATCGGGTACTTTATTTTTGACCAGAACGAGTACCCGTCCGGACTTGGCGGCTTCCAGGGCGGTTCGCAGCCCCCCGGCCCCGGCCCCAATGACCAGGCAGTCTGTGTATAAATGTCCCATCGCCCGCGTGTCAAATCGGGCGAGGTAGCGATGTTCGTCATTAGATGTATTCATAATATCCTGTAAATGTTGAGGTTTGACGCCAGCGTCATTCCCGGCTCGCCGGGATTTGATGTTCATATCCCGCATCTTAAAGACTGATTTTGAAAACGAAGATCAACTTTTGACGCGAGAGTTAAATTTAGGTGTGTTAAACCCGGTTGAATTCAGCGTGTATTGTTCGTAGGGATTCCCTTTTACACTATTTTAATTCAACTGTCCAGTATGCATGGTCAAGAAATTGTTTCCAGGAGCGGTATCGACTGTCGGTGAAGTTGAGGTTGAGTACGGGTGACCGGGCGGGTTTAACGGGTTTGGCGATCAGTTTCATTTTTGCCTGGGCTGGGGTTCGTCCCCCTTTTTTGGTATTACAGGACAGGCAGGAGCAGACAAGATTATCCCAGGTGGCCAGGCCGCCCAGGGTTCTGGGGATGACA
>JAIPFO010000232.1 GCA_021736565.1 Phycisphaerae bacterium
GCCCCGAACCGCCCCCGCCGCTGATGCTGCCGGTTGAACCACAGGGCATAGGTCGTCTGCACATACGGCATGAATTCCGACTTGAAAACAACAACGGTCTCATGTAAACTCTTCAAATAAACAGCATTCCTTTATGAAACCTTAAATGCAGATATTTATGCAGGAGCACTATGATGACGGAACAAATCCCGCGCATTTTTTAACTCATGACTTCCACATCAAAAGTCGACCTGCTACCCGCGGATCCCTCTTTAAGCGGTGAGAAACGGGCTCCAAAAATACTAATGACGCTTCGCGTGTCAAATATTAGAAAGGATAATTATTATGAGACGTATTGTTATTTCAATGGTGGTTGTGATCCTGGCATGGGCCGTTGGTGTGAATGGGCAGGAGGCGACTGGTGCCTTTGACGTGCATGATATGCTGGCGATGGAGCGGATTTCCGATTGGCAGGTTTCGCCGGATGGGGCGTGGATCGTGTTTGTGTTGCGAACGACGGACCTGGCGGGGAATAAGGGCCTGACGGACTTGTGGGTGGTGAATAATGATGGCAAACAGCTATCGCAGTTGACCTCCAGCCCGGCGGGCGATTTTAACCCGCGGTGGAGTGCGGATGGGCGATCGGTGTGGTTTATCTCAACCCGGAGCGGCTCATCCCAGGTCTGGCAGATCGCTGTCGATGGCGGCGAAGCGCAGCAGGTCACGGATCTGCCGCTGGAGGTGGGCAACCTGGTGGTCTCGCCCCGCGGCGGGCATATTGCCTTTACGATGGAGGTCTTTGTCGACTGTGACAGCGTTCAGGCGACCCGAAAACGGCTGGATGATATTGCCGCCTCCCCGGCAACAGGAAAGATCTATGACCGGTTGATGATCCGGCATTGGGATACGTGGAAGGATGGCCGTCGGGCTCATTTGTTTGTGCGCTCGGTTGATGGGTCGGTTAAAGGGAATAATATCGTGGATGTTATGGCGGGAATGGATGCGGATACCCCTTCAAAACCCTTTGGCGGGCCGGAGGAGATTACCTTTTCGCCGGACGGCCGGCACATCCTGTTTTCTGCCCGGGACGCGGGTCGCGATGAAGCGTGGAGTACGAATTTTGATCTATATCGCGCCAGGGTGGACGGCGCAGGAACACCGGAGAACCTGACCGCGGATAACAAGGCGTGGGATACCCAGCCGGTCTTTTCGCCGGATGGCAAAACGCTGGCCTACCTGGCGATGCAGGTGCCCAATTATGAATCAGACCGATGGCGGATCGTTTTAATGGACTGGAAGACGGGTAAAAAGCGGGTACTGACCGAAGCGTGGGACCGGTCGCCTGGCGGCTTATGCTTCTCGCCGGATAGTAACATGATCTATACCACCGCCAATAATCTCGGGCAGTCATCCCTGTTTGAAATTCGTGTCGATAGCGGCAAGGCAAAAACCGTGGTCTATGAAGGCTGGATCGGCTCGCCCCGGGTCATGGCCAATCCCGAGATGAAATCCTCCTCTCAATACCGCCTGCTCTATGGTATGGATAATTTGCAATCGCCGGTGGAGCTTTATTCGGTGACGCCTTCCGGCAAGTCGATCCAGGCGGTGACCCGGATCAACGCCAAAAAAGCGGCCCGGGCGAAAATGGGTGCTTATGAGCAGTTTACCTTTAAAGGCTGGAATAATGAAACGGTGTATGGGTACCTGGTCAAGCCGGCCGACTTTAAGCCGGGTAAGAAATACCCCGTGGCGTTCCTGATCCATGGCGGACCGCAGGGTTCGTTTGGGAACCATTTTCACTATCGCTGGAATCCGCAGGCGTATGCCGGGGCCGGCTATGCGGCAGTCATGATCGACTTTCACGGCTCGACCGGATACGGCCAGGAATTTACCGATTCGATCCAGGGCGATTGGGGCGGTAAGCCGCTGGAGGATTTGCAAAAAGGACTGGCCGCGGCCCTGGAGCAGTATGCATGGCTGGACGGTGACCGGGTCGGTGCGCTGGGGGCATCGTTTGGCGGGTATATGATCAACTGGATCGAGGGCAACTGGCCGGATCGGTTCCGGTGTTTGATCAATCATGATGGAAACCTGGATGAGCGGATGGCCTATTATGATACGGAAGAATTATGGTTTCCCGAGCGGGATCATCAAGGAACACCCTGGGATAATCCCAGGGGATACGAAAAGCATAACCCGGTGAACTTCGTGAAAAACTGGAAGACCCCGATGCTGGTGATCCATGGCGGGCAGGATTTTCGCGTGGTAGAGACACAGGGCATGGCCACCTTTACCGCCCTGCAACGCCGAGGGATCCCGAGTAAATTCTTGTATTTCCCCGATGAAAACCACTGGGTACTCAAACCCCATAATTCCATTCTATGGCATGAGACCGTGATCAAATGGCTGGATCAGTGGGTGGTCACTAAGAACTAAGAGTGAAGAGTTAAGAGCTCTGGTGTTCGCAGAGTAAAACCAGCCACTGGCTGGCTCATGGACTTTTAATCAGCATGGGCGAAGCCGGGCCAACAAATGAAATAAACCTCTGCCCCTGTGCAGGGCCTTAGCTCGCGGTTGAGTTTGACTTTTATTCTGTTGATGAATTTATCATTGCCTAGGGGCATCCGAAACCGAGGCGGGTTTGTAAAACGAAATAAGTAGTATCCCCTGAAATCTCCGTGTTGTTAATGTCCTTGAGGGACAGTCGAGTCGGTCAGGTCGGATAATTTGGGTATCTGGATAGATATAGGCTGAAATATTTTCTTTGACCATGAGACAGAAGCAGGTATAATGAATGTGGTGCGTGACAGGAATTTTCTTAACTTCATTATATATAATGTTTTATGGAAATATTCTGAACTTGCCAGACAGGCAATGCCCTTTTCAGCCACGTGTGTGAGGGTTTGCAATGAGTGGCTTGATTTATAAAATATATATTTTAACTTAAATCTTAGAAAGGAGGTTTTGAGATTTGACAAATAGGTTCCCTCCAGAAAAATAGTCATAGCTGTGACTATCACATTTTTAATTTTGCAGCAACTAAAGAAGGGAGATTATCTACTTCAAAGAAGAAAATGTTCATCACCTTTTTGTTTCTTATTGAAACAAAATACTCGTATATTTAACATATGCTTTCAAGATGTTTTATACACAATGGAGATTAAAATGAAATTATTAAGTACTATTATGACAGTTATGGTTGTTTTTATTGGCAGTTTAGGTTTTTCAGGGTGCGTCAGTAGAGCTGAGTTTATCAAACTTCAAGAAGATACAAATGTTGAACTTGTCAAACTTCAAGAGGACCTAAATGAAGCAAAACGCGCTCAATCTATTGGATTAGCCGCTCTCGAAAGAAATGTAAACTCAGCCATTGGTTCTCTTGAATCCAAAACTCATTCAAGTATTAATGATTTGGACCTCAAGCTAATTTCAAGAATAAACAACCTGGATTCCGCGATAAACCTCGAAATCAACGCCCTAAAAGAGAAAATAGAATCTGAAGCAAAACTTCGAGATGAACTTCTTGCAAATTACTGTACTAAAAAAGAAATAGAAAATCTGAATCTACAAATCACAGCAAAAATGAAAGAGCTGGAAATAGACAAAATATCGATTGCCGAATGCGAAAAATCTATAAGTGCTTTGGACATACCCAAGATTCGTCGCGAAATAGCTATGCTCGCATATGAACTAGAAAATCAAAAAACGGAATTTCTATCTGGCGTCAGTATTGGATATAGAAATGCCATGGGAGCCGTTCGCGGTGGTGTCGTCGGTATTGAACCGATGATTTCAGAAATCATAAACGAAGGTGGTAAATGTAGCCTATTTGTGAGAGACTTCAGGTCTCTAGATGGTAATGTCACCTCTCTTGGTGACTTGCTCTCTCGAGAATTTACAGCCTGCTTGAAGGCACGCACCGGCTTCGACAACCTCTACCGAGAAGAGTATGTAATAAACCTTTATCAGCAAAAGAAACTTGCGATTCCTACAAGTGAAGCGTTTAATCTAGATAACCTGGAAAAGAGTGGCTTCCCCACTGAACGTGTTCTAATAATATCTGGTAAAATCACGCCTCTTGCCAGAAATTATCGCTTAGATATTGACGTTACAGATTTGAAAGACCCGCAATATCGAAGTTCCATCTCCAGATTAATTCCAAGAGATAGTGATATAGATATCATGAACAAAACTATCTTAAAGAAATTAAGCTTTTCGGAATAATTTGTGAGTAGTTTCACTATGGGTTCCGGTGCCTGATCAATCATGATGGGAACCTGGATGATTTAGAAGGGGACACTTCTTATTTGAGTGTTTGTGCAGGATATGGTACGATAGATGGGTAGTGTTCTGGAATATTCAGATTATGTACAAATGTGAAAAAAGCCCATGGATAATCATGATAAAAAGACATGGAAGGCAGAAATAAAGCTGGCCAAAAAACAGGCAAAGGCCCAGGAAAAGCTGGGCAAAGCGACCGGCAAGGATGGAGTTGGTCCAGTGACTGATTCGCCGGTAGTGTTAGAACCCCCTACAGAACCCCCAGGTTCTAAAATGGTCCTGTTTGCCGAAGCGGTACGAGGGATTTTGTTTATTATTTTTGCCGTCTCACTTCTCATTGCCATTCTACTGAGCCACAAAGGTATTATCCTTACGACCAACCAGATCATTGCACTTTGCCTGGACACCATCATTGGCAAGATCATCCTGAGCGTCATCGCCCTGGCCACATTCATTTACGGCCTGAAATGCCTTAGAGCGATCAAATAAGTCGGAGGGACTGAACCGAAACACCACTTCTACCTCAGTCAACTGGATGCAGGCAGCGTTAGATCGGAAAAATCAAAGGGACATTCTGTTTATTTTAATGAGGTAGAATAGAGGACGCTCCTTTTTATGGGTAGAGAAAGTGACACTCCGCTTAAAAATACTCTTGCTACCGAAAGGCAAGAGTGAACAGAGAAAACAAACTAAACCTAAATGAAGGAACCATATTATGTCTACTCTACAAGAAGACAGAAGATATGCGATTATTTGTAGTCATATTTCTGAAGAAAATTATCCTATTTTATATGCTTTTCGAGATGAATCGAAGGATGAAAGTGATAGTGGCTGGCAGTTTTTATGTAATTCAGGCATGCAAGAAGATGTCGATAACGCTCAAATTTGGGCAGTTGATGAAGTTATTTCGAAAGAAGCGTCATTGTCTCAATTTATTGATTTTCCGGTTGGCACGGAGTTGTTGAGGTCGAGTGTTAGAAAACCATGGACTGTAAAAACTAAAAAGTAATTCTTATGGTTTTCAAAAACGGGGAATAGCAATTAAAGGCGTATTAGGCAAGGGATTTGGAAAGGGACACTCGTTAACTGGTAAACTGGTACGTATTGTTGTCATTTGAACGGGACACCACCCGTTCCATCAATTCTACATTTATCTGGCCCTGTGGCTAAAATCGCGTGAATACGTACGATTAGTTTAGAAAAAGCTTGTTTTTTTGAGTCAGATATGGTATTCTACAGGAGAAATCTCAGTTAAACATAATGTACGAACATTACTAGTACGCTTTGGTACTTTTTAACTTTGAATCGTTCATTAGTTGTTGATACAGGGTTGTTAGAATGCATTTTGAATATTTATCGTCACATCGGGTCCTATCCCGTTGTACCCTTTTATTCCGTTTGTAAGCCAAAGCCCTGCGGCACAATGAATCAGGACGCTAAAAAGTGCGAAAGCCAACTTGCTATAGATAGGGGTTAAAATGCCATATTTTGCGAAGGTTTTGCTGCTCTCACTGGCATTAATGATGTGTATTATCGGAACATTGCCGGCAGAGACTCTTGTGGGGGATCTTGACGGCAACTTTTCTGTCGATATTAATGACCTGTTGATTTTTTCAAATCAGTGGCTGGGTGCTCCGGAGGGCAGTGCTAATTTAAATGGCGTTGATGGAATAGATCAGGCAGACTTTGCGTTATTGGCCCAAAACTGGAAGCAGGTACGAATACCGCTTTTCATCAACGAATTTATGGCTCAGAATTATACGGCCTTCCAGGACCCCCAGGGGCAATATGATGACTGGATAGAAATATACAACGCCGGCCAGACGGCTATCGACCTGGCCGGCATGTATCTGACGGATGATTTGGATAAGCCTACCCAGTGGCGTATTGCACCTGGCGCCCCGAATGAAACAACAATAAACCCGGGCGGCACCCTTTTGATATGGGCTGATGGTGATGTGGATGATGGTCTATTACACGCAAGTTTCAGTCTTGATGCCGGTGGCGATAAAATAGCCCTTTTTGACACCGATGGCCATAGCCTTATCGACAGCGTTCATTTTAACAACCA
>JAIPFO010000233.1 GCA_021736565.1 Phycisphaerae bacterium
GGCGGCGTCAGTACCGGGGCCTCAGATTGGCGAAGAACGCGGCAAACGCGCATTGGATTTTGCCGCCGATGTCCAGCCCGTCCTGGATAAAAATTGCGTGAAATGTCATAGTGGGGAAAAACCCAAAGCAGGGCTAGTCCTGACAGGGGAATTGACGCAAATGTTCAGTAAGTCGTACGAAAATTTGATTCCCGAACGACGCGGTGGCCCGGGGCGCCGACGCTTTGAACTGGTCGGGCCAACCATCGGCGAGAATCATCCCAAGACCGGTAACGTCCACTATCTCCCGGCGAAATCCGTCGGCTCACACGCCAGTGTGCTGGTTGCCATGTTGAGCAAGGGCAAAGTAACGCTTAAAGACCCGGAACAGGCCCGCCATGCGGGGCGTCTGGCCCAAAAACACAAGAAGATCCAGTTGACGCCGCAGGAGTTATTAAAGATCAGCAACTGGGTAGATACCAACAGCCAGTATTACGGTCAGTATTGGGGCCGGAAAAATTTGAAGTATAAAGAACACCCTAATTTCAGGCCTGTCCCAACATTTGAAACCGCGTCCAGTTATGTCTCACCGATTGCCGAAAATGAACGCTAGGATTCTCCAGGGCCATTACCGTTTAACATGGCGATACCCATGCCCTATTGTTTTTGAGGGAAACATCCAATGAAAAAACAAAATGGTTTCACCTTAATAGAACTTCTTGTCGTTATATCAGTTATCGCATTGCTGGTAGCAATATTGATGCCGGCCCTAAATAAAGCCCGGGCCCAGGCAAAAGGCGTCGTATGCCTTAGCAATCTACGCCAGGTCGGCCTGGCAATAAAAATGTACGCCGATGATAACGATGATTATGTGCCACGTAATACCGGCCATGCCTCCTCAATATGGATACTCCTGTTTTTGCCTTATGTCGGCCATGAATCCGATAACATGCGAGACTACAGGGAAGTTGATATTTACAACTGCCCGAGTTTTCCCAATAGTGGCTTTGGCAGAGAGGGCATCAGCAATGCCGAACAAACGGTCGATTATGTTCAAAACTCCTGGGCGGATAATATCGCCGGGGGTGAACGAGCTAACGCGACCCGGTTAAGTAATTTTAGTCGCCCTGCTGGAAAAATATACCTGGCAGACAATGAAAATGGCCCCTGGCGTCAGATCATCCGCAATGTAAGTGACCTGGAAACTAAACGTGGACGATTTGACGTCTGGCATCCCAGGCATTTACCAGGCGGATTCGATAATGAACGACGAGTCGCCGCGACCCGCCATAGAGCTGGCTGCAATAACCTCTTTCTGGATGGCCATTCCAACTGGCTTGCGTCTGAGGATAACCTCCCCAGGATGTGGGTTGAAAATTAGCGATAAAAACGGCCCCAACTATTCAACGATCGATGTATGGAGTTATTTTATGGGCCCTGGTTCTGCTTGAAAAACCATAGAAAATTCAAGAAAACCCCTTTGGTACTTTTTTATTGTGTTAGATTGAATGCGGTTTGGTCGCAGAGGGAGATAAAGAGTCTCTTAAAAAGATTTCAAACGCCTGGAAGCAACTCCCCCTGCCGCACCGTCCGATAAGTAACGTAAGTATTTATTTTACATAAATTTATGGACATTCGGATTATGTGAAGTATAATCTTTAAATAGCAGAGTGGGTAGAGATTCTTTATAATTGATGTGCGCACAGAAAACCTGTTTAAGGAACCGATATGCCCCTGTTAACAATCTACTTTGAACTCCATCAACCTTTTCGCCTGCACCCGGACGCGACGAAATTCCTCTGGGACGAAAAAAACGATGAAATATTCCGTAAGGTGGCCGAAAAGAATTATATTCCCGCCACGCGAATGTTCACCGATCTGATCCAAAAACACCCCACCTTCAAGATCACCTTCAGCATGTCCGGCGTGTTCCTGGAACAGGCTCAGAAATATCAGCCGGAGGTTATCGAGGCCCTTCAGGCATTATTCGACGCCGGCTATGAACATGAGCAGGTAGAATTTCTCCAGGAAACGTACTACCACTCCCTGACCGGGCTGTTTAAAGACCCTGAGAAAAAGGAGTTCAAAGAGCAGGTCTCCTTGCACCGCGATAAGATAAAAGAGATCTTTAACTTCAAGCCCACCAGTTTTCGAAATACCGAATTGATGTTCAATAATGAAATCGCCGACACAGTCGAAGAAATGGGCTACAAGTCGATCCTTTGCGAACTGCGTGACGACATGCTCATCAGCCGGGACGGCCAGAACATCTCGCCTCATGCCATCTTCCGCGCCAAGCCCCGGGACGGCCAGGAGCGAAGCAACCTGCTGGTATTGGCCCGTCATAGACATCTCAGTGATGATGTAGCGTTTCGATTCAAACACACGCATCTAACCGCTAATATGTATGCCAGAAACCTTGCCAAAGTTGATGGCGAAGCCATCGTACTCGGTTATGACTATGAACATCTGGGCGAACATATCTGGAACGATACGGGCATTTTTGACTTCTGGCATAATCTGCCGGCAGCCCTGGAGCAACATAATAATATCATCTGCGCCAATCCAACGGAAATTGCCGAGCGGTTCAAAGATGCGAACTGCCCTATTGCCGACATACACCCCCTTTCAACATCCTCATGGGCAGATTTGGAACGTAACACCCACGGCTGGCTGGGCAGTAAGACGCAATACACGCTCTTTCAGGATCTAGAGAATATTGAAAATGACGTCAAACACACCGGAGGAGAGCGATTGGAAAAATGGCGACATCTGACCACCTCCGACCATCTCTACTACCTTCACGAAGGCAGCGGCCCTGACCGCGGCGTCCACGATTATTGCAGCCCCTACGGCTCGCTGGCCACCGCCACCTACCTGCTGACACGAAATATCGATCAACTGAAAAATTCCGTCAAGCACTTTATCGCCCGCAAGCGAACGGATGTCACCCCGGTCATTATCATCAGCCCCGAAACATACCGACTGCCCTCCGAAGGCATGGGCCAATTTGCCAAATTTGTCTCCGGTAAAAGCGGCGGGCTGGGTGAAGTGGTCTCGGCACTATGTAAAGGACTGGTTACACGTAATATTACCACCCATTTTATCACACTGAATCTGCGACGTCGGTTCTGTAAGGAAGCGGGTATGACCGATGAAGCGTGGATCCATAACCGTCACAAACTCGATCCGGAAAATATCCACCTGGTCACATCCTCACTTTATGAAGATTATCAAAGTGCTTACGATGGAGATCCCATTGTAACTGCCGCGGAGTTCCAGCGTCAGATTATCAACAGTTACATCAGAGACATTCGAAACAAATATGACGGGCGGGCAATTATCCACACACACGATTGGATGGCCGGCGGGGCCATTATTCCTTATGCCCGCATGAGAAATATTCCTACGCTACATACGGTCCATAATACCCATACGGCCAATATTCCCATCGACATGCTCCATGGTGTTAACCTGAGCAGGATGTGGGACGATCTTTACATTACTATGGATTTTGGCCGTCAATGCCTGGACGCACAAGCTACCGCGATTAAAAACGCCTCCAAGGTTAATTACGTTGGCAATACATTTCTGCATGAGGTCATGGACAATTTCTTTCTGGACCGCTCGATCATCCCTGATAGTGTTCGACAGGAAACGCGGGCGAAGTATGACAGCGGGGCCGCTTTTTCTATTGCCAATGGCGTTTCAGAAGATATCTACCCGGAAAATCAGCCTGAAAACCCCGCCGATGAGCAACCCGGCCTGGCCAGGGCCTTCGGCCCGGATGATAACATCCTCGAAGCCAAAAGGCTTAACCTGGTCAAGTTTCAGAAAAAAACCGGCCTGAACGTCGACCCCGATGCCATCCTTCTTTTTTGGCCGTCACGGCTGGACCCGACCCAGAAGGGAATTGAGCTGCTTGAGCAGATCGCCCAGAAGTTTGTCGAACAGCATTCAGATGTCCAAATCGCCATTGTCGGCAATCCCGTTGGTAACGACTGGACTCACGCTGATATTATGGGAAAGATCGCCGCGGGTTCCGGTGGTAAGATTTCTTACCAGACATACAACGACGATTTGAGTCTCCTGGGGTATGCCGCCGCCAGCGATGTTTTCGGTGCTTCACTGTACGAACCGTTCGGCCTGATCGACGTGGTCGCCAATCTATACGGTGCCACCGCGACCAACCGCGATACAGGCGGCTATCACGATAAGATCATTCCGTTAAGTACCAAGTCATGGGGTGCCCCCCAGGACCAGGGCAACGGTGTCTTATTTAAAAACTACGACCCTGATGGGCTCTGGTGGGGACTGGACCACGCGGTAGGCCATTTTAGAAAATTCCACCAGGATCCCGCCGAATGGCAAAAACAACTCAAACGGATCATGAAAGAAGCCCGCGCAAAACACAGCCATGAGAATATGGTTGCTGCTTATATTACGACTTACGAGTAGCTTAATGACCATAAGCCTTTGAATTAAGCCGGGTCAGGACTCTATTGACGCCAGTGTCCTAAGTATTTACGGAATCCATTTCCAACTTTTTAAAGACCGATATATCACTCCAAAATTGACCTTTGACGTGGGCATCTATCTTATAACGTTACAAAGGAATTGTTGATATGAAAAAGACAATACTGACTCGCACGACAATATCCAAATGTTCTATTGACAATCATTGTTTAAGATGCGGAAAATGGGCGTCAAATCCCGGCGTGCCGGGAATAACACTGAGAGCAACATTATTGGTCGCGGTTATTTTTGTGGTCATTTCGGGTGATTTATGGGCAGAGGGTTCTGAAATTGAAAAAAGCTCCGTCGACTTCGGTCCGCTCGTTATCGCACATCGAGGCGCATCGAGGGATGCTCCTGAAAATACGATCGCGGCGTTCAGGCTTGCCTGGAAACAGCATGCCGATGCTATCGAAGGCGATTTTCATCTTACCAAAGATGGGCATATCGTATGCATACATGACAAAAACACAAAGAGAGTAGCGCGTGAAAATCTTGTCGTCAAGGAATCCACATTAAAGCAGCTTCGCGCACTGGATGTAGGTAAGCACCCTGGCAAAGCGTATAAAGGATCGGTCATTCCAACGATTGCCGAAGTGTTTTCGACAGTTCCCGAAAAGAAAAAAATCTATATCGAGGTGAAATGCGGTGCCGAGATCATTGAGAAGCTACTTAGCGAGATAAGAAAGTCCGGTCTGAAACGAGAACAAATCGCCCTGATCTCCTTTAATAAAGAGGTGATTCGAAAGTTCAAAACGAAAGCACCGGATTTAAAGGCATTATTACTGGTTAGTTTCAAGAGGACTAAGCTGGGCGAAATCAGGCCTGCCCAAGAAACGGTCATGAAAGATCTGGCACTTTGTAGCGCTGATGGGCTTAGTGCAAGCAGGCAGTCTAACAGCAAAGAATTCATAAAAAAGGTCATGACGGCAGGATATGAATATCACGTTTGGACAGTTGACGATGTGAAGACCGCAAATCGTTTCAAAGAATTGGGAGCAATGTCCATTACGACAAATGTTGTTGGTCTCATGAAACAGAATTTCACAAAACAAAACCGCCCACAACTGCAATAATCCCCCCCCCCATTTTCAGCCCCACACCCGCTGACCCTCCATTAAAAGGCCCAATCACCAATCGGCTCGGAACCTAATGCTGACGCCAGCATCATTCCCGGCACACGGGGATTTGGAGGCTGTTTACCGTATCTTAAAGAGCGATTTTAACGACGAAAAAAGATTTTTGCCGCGGGAATCCATGCTAATCAATAACAGCCTTCACAACATTATCGATCATACTGTTTGTGGCAGACCATTGATTTGTTATTATGGCAAATGCCAACCATCGATTCCCTTTGGTTTTTACATAGCCCGCCAAAGCGTTTACGCCGGTCAAATGTCCGGTTTTTGCGTAAATTCTTGCCTGATATTTCTGGTCATTGAAGCGTTTTCGCTTTGCGAGGGTCCCATTTTGAGGGGTAGCCATCGCATCTTTGAAGATATTGGCGTGTTTGTGGGAGTGCATATGTGCCAACAGGGTCGTCAGTCCGCGTGAAGAGATAAGATTCTTCCGACTGAGCCCGCTACCATCATCGATGTAATATTTATCAGAAATTCGAAGCTTAGTCAGAAATCCCTCAATAGCATGTCGGCCGGTCAACCAGCTGCCTTGCCGTCCCGACGCGGTCGAATCGGGGAGTTTAACGGTGGTTCCAAGAGTTTTAAAAAGCCACGCGGCGGCAAGATAGAGGCTCCGCTCCGTCACGTCGGGCAAAACATCCAGCAAGGCGGT
>JAIPFO010000234.1 GCA_021736565.1 Phycisphaerae bacterium
CATTCTTACACTTTATGAAATCGGATATTCAACGGTCTAACGAACAACCGCCTGGCCAGGATCGGCAACAATGGTCTGTGCGGTAATGCAGCGGGATTGATCCGAAGCAAGAAAGACGACGGCATCGGCAATAACCTGGCGGAATATTTCCTTTTTCAATATGGTTTTATTCACGTAATGCGGAATGACCTCATCAGGCTTGATCCCATATTTCCTGGCACACACTTTCATGTATTCGGGGTTCCATATCTTGGACCCTTCAAAGACATTACCGGGACAGACGGAATTAACACGTATGTCATGCTCACCCAGTTCCATCGCCCAGCCGCGGGTCAGGTGCAGTTCACCGGCCTTGGTCGCGTTATAGGCGGAATTGTCTTTACTGGCGTCGATACCACTCTTAGAGCTGATATTGATCAGTGCCCCGCCCATCCCCTGGGCGATCATAGTTCTGGCAGCGGCCCGCGCCATGAGGAAATAGCCGGTAAGGTTGACTTCCAGGGCAAACCGCCATTTATCCACCGGGAAATCGGTCAGCGGAAATGCCGGGGCAACCCCGGCGGCATTGACCAGGATATCCAGCCCACCCCAGCTGTTCAGCAGGTTCTCAAAGGATTGATCGACGCTGTTTTCGTCGGTCACATTACATTGAACGGTTATCGCATTGGCCGCTGGAAGCTCTTCTTTAATGATCGCCACGGTCTCATCGGCCGCCCGCGTATCAATATCACTGACCGCCACCATCGCCCCGGCACGGGCCAGGCCAATCGCGATCCCCCGGCCGATCCCGCTGCCGCCCCCGCTGACCACCGCGATACGATCTTTAAGGCCGCCGGTACCCGCACCACTGATCGCCTGGCGATAGCTTTCAGCCTCCCATTTATTGATGAATTCCCTCTGACGGGCCGTCAGGGTCGCCACGCCCCCCATCCGGGCAGCATTCGAACGAATGAACAGCGAACAGGTCCCCACTTCATAGATCGTGTTCTGGTTCCGAACTTCGGCGGCGACAAATAACCCCAGCCCCTGAATCACAAAGGACGCCGACGGTTTATCGCCTTTGTCAATCTGCTTTTGAAGCTTTTTACAAAGGGCCTCGCCGTCATACTTATCAAGCCACATCGGAGCGCCATTGGCATAAACAATTTCATCAGGAGTCAAAGGACCGCCGGCCAGCAGCTTTTTCGCATCTTTGCGCTTGGCAAAATCGGCAATGGTATCGTTTTGATAGTCAGAAACCGAAAGATATTGACCGGTCGTCTTGAAAATCGCTCGTCGAATAGCCAGCCGGGCACTATTGATTTCCACGGGATCGGCCGCTTTAATTTTCACGTTGGACGCCGTTTTTAATTGACTGTCACAGAGACGAATGACTTTGCGGACCAAATTGACCGTCGCTTTAGCCGTGGAAGCCGTGACAAACAGGCCATGTTTTTCCATAAATATAATAGCTGGCTTATGAGAATATGTTTTCTGATACCCATTGATCAGCCGCTCAACCGTATGGGCCAGGGTAATCCCCGGATCGACATAAGGCACCCATAGGGGGGGATATTTTTCAGCCTTAAACAGCTTTTCAACCTGCACCTGACCCTCTTTGGCATTCACATAGGCCCCAACCGCCTGGGGGTGCAGGTGGATCACATGTGTATCCAGCAGCGAGTGCAGATGCGCTTCGACCGACGGGCGGGAATGAACCGGCATGTCATCATCACAGGCAAGGTTCAGCCGTTTCACCACGACATCCTCACGCGAAAAGACATCCAGCTTCACAATAGATTTATCGGCGACGATATCACGAACCGCCTTTAAATCCATCCGCCGCCATCCCTGCGCAGGGCTCATATCCTTCAGGGGCGTACCACTGGCCTTAATGTACATGTACTTCCCGTCGGGCGTTTTGGCCGAGGTGTTGCCGCCGCCGCCCTGAACAAGCTTCGAGTCAGAACCCGTCCGTTTGGACATTTCAATGATTTCTACAAGTGTTTTATTTATCGCCATCTTTTACCTTTAAAAACGAGTGCTAAGTGCTCCGAAAATACAAAGCCTGCTTATCCACTCTTAATTCTTACTTATTAGTTCTTAACTCTTAACTCTTAGTTCTTAGTTCTTAGTTCTTACTTTCCCAGGAGTTTATTTTCCGATTCGATCGTCCACAACCCATCGCCAACGATTTCCGCCACATCCGGCCGGACCTCCGAAAGTTTATCCAGCGTGGTTAAGGGCAGATCTTTGCATGATGGATAGACGATGATCTTTCCGGGGATCAGCTGATTTTCGACCGCGCGAATCCCTTCAACCGCCCCACCGAGCCCGGTAACAGCCGCCACCGAAATATCGGTATTCAGCTTGCCGGTCTCCACTTTTTCCAGCACGGTGAGCATATCCTCCAGAACCGAGCCGCTGGTCCCGATAAAGTAATGACGATTCTCAATATAACGCTGCAAATTGATATCGGCCGTTACGGTTGCGGCGATCCCGGCAAAAATATTGATAATCGCGTTGGGAGCCGCGGTGTTGACCGCATTAACAACCAACTGAGGGACCGGGGCCATCAGGACCACATAGTCGATAGCCTCCGGGGAACCGGACGTTTTGGGGTTATAGGAATGATACGTGACAGAAGGATTGGCAGCCAGGGGTTCTTTAACGATAGTTTCCAGGAGCTTCAGACGCTCATCATCCAGATCGCCGCCATAGACCGTCACATCCGGAACCCCCTGGCAGATATTCCGGACCACATGCATCACCCCCATCGGACCGCCGGCACCGATAACATCGATACGATCGCCAGGACGAATTTCACCGGTCGCCGGGATCGTTTTCATCGAATCACACGGATCGGAGGTCGTCGTCCCGATAATACGAATACCGCCATAGTGCGTACGGCCGACATAAGTCGTGACATTTCTGCCAAGATCGCCACCGCACAGGACGATATTGAGAAGCCCCCAGTTCTCCACTTTTTCAAATAACGCTTCGACGGTTTGGGGATTTGACCCTATATAAACAACATCATCAAAGGTGTCTGTAATACCCGAAAGCTCACCAGCGGCCGCACAGGTCACCGACCCGCTCTTGCCATAGTGCGACTGAAGTGTGTCAACGGCACCTTCGACAGGGACCTCTTCGGCGACCAGAAGCATCTTGCCATTCGGCTTGACCGTCTGGCGTTCTTTGATAGCGTAAGCCTCTTCAACACAGGCCCAGGGCTCCACCAGGGCAATCGCCGAGGCACTGCATTTGCGGGTGGCCGGCAGCAGGAACGACTCCCCCGTCGGCGAGGTGATCACCCGGGTATCCAGCAGAACATATTCCTGCAGGCCGCCTTCAAAGTTATAACCAAATGACCCGTTCGAATTTTCGGTGGGCAGCCAGCGGTAATCCGTCTGGATCAGGTAGCGATTGCCTACCAAGGCATCGGTCACCTTCTCGCCGATAGCGACAACGGTTACGACCGTTTCATGGCCGGGAACGGTGGGCTTATCGTCCGGGACATAACTGGGGATCTCCGCCAGAATGGCCGGGTCGATACCAGAGAGAATGCGGGTCTTTCGGGCATGGCCGCCGAACTGCTTGAGCAGTTTCAGATCGGAAAAGCACAAACCCACCGCTTCCACCTGGGCGAGAACCTGGTATGGACCGGGCGGGTAAAGTTTCTTTTCATTGTTCAATGTTAATTCGTTTGGGCCGATCAGCTGAACGGCTCTGTATGTTTCTGGAAATTTTTCCATGTATTCGTATTCCTGTATAAGGATGAGACCAGTCCGCCCCTGGCGGATTAGTTCTGGTATTTAATCAACGTGTAACTTTCGCTTTTTTTTGTACAGTAATTCCATGCTCAGCAGGGCTTTCTCGTACAAAATGAATAATGACTACTTTAGGATGCAAGCCCGAAATTAATAAAATATTACCAAATGCACTCTAACAGCACTGCGGCCATAACTCATTCAATCTAACACAATAAAAAGTGCGAAATCGCACCTCCAGGATGTGTTATTATTTTAAACTCTTTAAAATTTCTTCAGGGGTCGATCGATCGCTAAATTGACTGAGCGTTTCCTCAGTCGCCGGCTCGATGGCCTGACCAATTTTTTCAAAAAAGGCATTCTTGGCGGGAACCGAATCGAATGTTTTATCCGCCCATTCGCCAATATACCCAATGCCGGCCTGTTGTTTCAAGACAGAATGGGCATAAACAATATACGCACCCTTCATGAAGACAGGCATAAGTTTAGACAGTTCCTCAGAATCAAAATCATCGGAAAATTTCTGACCCGGACTGTTCATTTCAGTCCCCACAATGATCGGCAGATGACGCTCCTCAGCCACCTTCACAAAATGGTAGAGATTTTTAACCAGGTCATCGTCAACACCCGGTGTGAAATTGCGATCCGGAATGATATTCACCGCCGCAACGCCAGTGGCCATGGCGATATCCAGCAGCGATTCGATCTGCTGCTCGCCCTGCGTCTGACCATTGAGCCACGCCAGGGTGGGAATCGCACCGGCCGCCAAGACAAATTCATTGATCCGGTCCATATAAGGGAACGAGCCCTCACCCGGCTGCACATAACCCACACCGCCCCGCTTCATGGTTTTGGCACGGACCAGGTTCAATAAAGTCGCACTTTCAGGCAGATCACCAATATCGATAGTCTCACCGAGTTTGTCAGACCAGTATGTCGCCAGGTCAGCATTATCACTGAACATCGCCTTGGCCTTACGGGCATAAACCAGGCACAGATGCCGTTCGATGGCATTCCCCGCCGGGGTGAGCGGCAGAACATCCTGCTCATAATCCAATACGACCGGGGCCAGAAAATCGTTAACCCGGTTCATCAGGTCGATATTCCGATGGCCAACTGTCGTTTTAAGGCTTTTTAGAAAGGTGTCATTTTCAGCCGACAGCGTTGTCGTCGGAAACCCAACCCCCATATGATACGTAATGCCCGGCTCGCCGGGAGAGTTGATCTCCTTATCGGCGAATTGCGGAACGAACGCACGCGTCTCCATCCCGCTAAAGGCCTTGAGATTCAACAGTCTGGCCGCCGCCAGAAACTCATCCATACCATCAAGCACGTCAAAATCAACGATCGCCCCCATCGCCAATCCCTGCTTTTTCGCCAGCCAGGCGAATTTGCTCGGAGAATAGCCATAAGAGTTGAACGAGAAAAATGTATGACAGTGCAAGTTGATATGGCCAGAAGGGTCAGGCAGATCGATCTGATGGTCCTGGACCATCTGCCACAACGCCTTCAATGCGGCCGATCGCTCTTCCCGGTTAAAACTGTCGAGTTGCTGTTCAAGTTTTTCTATCACTATAATGATCTTTCTATCGTTAGAGGGGACACGGCCCCTCGTGGTTAATTTTCACGTTTTTCGATCCCCGGACGCCTTGCCCGCCAGGGCACTGTTGTACAACAGGAACAATAGCAACACCGCCTTCCCTAGAGCATCTTAAACTGATTCTCGCCGCCGTTGAGCAGGTGAACTAACGGCTGGGGCCGGTCGGTTCCCTCAATAAAGCCCGGACGTGCCGCCCAGGGGGTCAGGCTCAAAACACCCGTAAGGTCCATCCAGTGCTGCAGACGCGCCACCGGCAGATCTCGGATCATATGGAAGTGATTGGCGGAGGCGTACTGCTTGTATTCAACCATAGAAGCATATTTAGGCACAACGAACGTATGCGGCCAGTTCCAGTTGGTCAGATTGCACATGGCTTTTTCAAGTTTTGCCGGCACCGACGTGGTGGCAGCCTCATCCCACAGCATACTGAATTTACCATTGACCGCACTGTACGCCATCCGACCTGCAACCCCCTGGATACCCGCTGGAGTCATAAACGTCATCGAATTACCGCCACCGGGGAAATATCCTTCATCCGCCAGCGGCATCGTCACCTTGCTCATCAGCTGCTTAACCGTCGCTTGGGGTTTCCCCGCCCAATCAAAGGACGCACTGCCCGAATTATTACCATCCACAAGCCCTTTCTTGAGCCAGTCCGCCTTCGCCGGCAGTTTGATCTTTTTAGCCTTCGCCAACTGCTTGATCTCCCACGATTCCCAGACCTTACGCAAGTCCATAAACAGCGGCGGATTGCCGCCGGTCAGATAGGTCATAAACATCATGGTCAACATCCCCTGCGAATCCGCCTCCGTCGCAAAAGGAAGAGGCGCTTTCGGACCATTATGATCAAAGGTGCTGTTGAAAAGACTTTCCATACAATCGGCCACCGGCAATGGCTTCCCACGACTGTC
>JAIPFO010000235.1 GCA_021736565.1 Phycisphaerae bacterium
GACGGTCGCGTAGTCCCCGGCACTGGCCAGCAACGGCTGGCAATACGCGAGGTTATTGGCCTTCATCCAGAAGGCCACCGTTATGTCAGGACCGGAGGTGACATCGGGCCCGCAGTTGACATAGTTACCGTTGGCAGTGAATTCAAGTGCCGCATTGCCCATTTTACCCGGCAATAGCCATGTGGAGCCAGTGATCTCACCATGGTTACCGCCGGTCACATCGGCAGCAACGGTCCCTTGCCCCTCGTCAAATGGCCAATACCCCACCAAATCAGCCCTGGCATACCCTGGCAGCCCTACGAGCAGGTGTAATAGACCAACTCCCATTATGGTTTTTACTGATAACTTAATTCTCATTAGAAAGTCTCCTTCAATTCAAGGTTCATGCATCTAAACGTATTGAACACAGATCAATAACCCGCCTCCTGCCTGATCTATTTTCAGAAAAATAAAGTTCTAAGGCATATATATATTGAATACTACAGCGTAATTCAGGCGACCTTGGATACTGAAACAACGTTTTTGGTACTGATAACGGGGCTTGCAGGCCTCATTATTTCTAAGCCGCACTGTAATATCTATTATACAGAAGAAATGATAAACAGCAACGCCATTTTGCGTCTATTTCCCATTATTATGCGATTTGCATTCGTCTGAAGATCAGTTGCTTTTGTGTCAAACTGAAATATATTCTTGGATGCCTGCTAAAAACCGATGAGTTTATGAACATTAACTACTTGAAGAGCATTGATTTAACAGCGTATAAATCACTGTAGTACAGGGGCAATACTAACGGCCCTTTTGATGAAAAATGACCGTAACAAGAATAGTTGTCGCTAATGAAATGTCGATGACGATTGGATATATGTATAGGGGATCTGGATGTAATCAAATATTCTCCATGCATTATGGCCGGTGATTTGTTCTATCAGGTAGGTGGCATTCAAGCCGATGCCTACATAGGTAGATCGCTTTTGAGAGTGGCCAGCACTATCGTTATCATAACCGCGTGTATAATAACCGACATGAAATTCCATGGCCTTCAGTAAGGCATTGTTGGTTTTCAGGAACCCGTCTGGTTTTAAGGCCAGTAAATATTTCTGGCCGGAATAATCTGTAAAGGGATCGGATTGGTTTCCGTTGCGGAACGCCGAGGAAGGGATCCATTCCATACGGAAGTCGATTTTCTCTCTGATGGCGGGGTATCGGTTTCGCAGATACGCCATGGTGACACCGACGGTGTCCATGACCTCATCTTCCCAACTAAAGCCATGTTCGTTACTGGAACCATCGGCGAATTCCATCAAGGTCATTTGAGACCAACTGCTCAATGCCCCGCCGAGATTTGCTTCCTGGTCGGAAAAGCCCCAGTGTGCATAGATATTTTTATACAGGGTCGCCATGACATAAGCACCATAGGCATGTCCCAGCTTATCGGCACCGCCATATTTGGTATTACGGCCGAACCAGCCTTCATTTTTAAACGTTAACGCGGAGCTCCCGTAATCCCAGTTGCCAATGCCGACGGCTAGAATTCCACCAACCACGGCCAGGTTGAGCGCGACGACCTTCTTTTTTCGAGGCCAGTCCTTCATGGATTGTATCCCATCGGATAAACTATTTTTATCATCAGCTTCGTGACGATCAATCATCCATTGCTGCAGGTCCCGGTGATAAAATGGTCCTGTACCGCCAAGTCGCTATTGGTTCTTTCAAAGAGAATTATCACCCCGGCCAGCAACGCAAGGTGGATCTCCAGAGTTTTTAACAGCATTAGTCCTTCTCCGAAAACAAATCGTTTTCAATTCCATAACGCCCTGCTAGCAAGGCATAGGTGTATAAAAAAAGAGCGAAAGTCAACTACAAGAAAAATACCTGAAAACTAATATCGAATTAAAGCTCTTTATTACGCCAAGCCATTAAGGGATGCATTTATTTCCAGATGAACCGGCTCATATCTTTCATAATATCCAACAAAACATCTCTATGGGTGTCATAGAATTGTTCATTGTCCGATACCTGTTCATCATCAGCGGTGGTGATCTGCTGGTCCAAAAAGCCATAGCCTTTGAGAGGAAATACCGCTTTGTATTGGTTATCGGCATAGCCCAGCTTATCCCAGTCTGCGAAGATCGTATATTGCCTTAAATGGTCACCATATAAATCGTAACCGAGACTGTAATCGGCCGGGTCATTTTTGACACCCAGAATAGTCATCAGGGTCGCGGGGATATCCAGATGACTGGTCATGCGGGAAATCTTTTGAGGGACCTTGCCCGGAGAGAGCAGGATCAAGGGGACCTGCGTTTGCTCCTGATTAAACCTGGAGTTATGGCCCCAATGCCCTTTTTCCATGAATTCTTCACCATGATCGCCGGTGACAATCACAACCGTAGAGTCTAACAGCTTCTTTTCGGCCAAGTATTTAAAGATGCGGTCAAATTGACTATCCAGGTGATTGCAGGAATTGATATAACGGTTTTTTATCAAAGGCATATCTTTTTCGAGATCGGCGGTGGCGTAGTTAAAATTTTCAAGATAAGGCTCACGAATGATATTTTCAGGTGGAAAATAATATCGCGCATGAGGTGACTCAAAAAACATGAACGTCATAAAAGGTTTATCGACGTCGCGGCCATCGATAAAGCTCAGCATATCGGTCACATTTTCACGGTCTCTCTGCCAGCCCGGGCCTTTTAATCCATCATGCAGTTTTTCCGTGGGGATACGGGCGAAAATATTTCGGTCAAATTCCGGATAGGAAAATTTCGCACTGGAATACATACTCATCTGGTAATGATTATTCAGAAGCAAATCTATCAGAACCGGGCCCCGCTGTTCATTGAGGAAATCGAACCAGTAACTGCCGTACAGGCCGTAGAACATGCTAAATAGTCCCATACGCGTGCCATTACCACTACTGTAATGATTCTGAAACCAGCAGGACTGTTGGGCAAATTTGTACGTTTGCGGCATGATATCGGCATCCACCATATCGGCCCTGAGCGACTCTGCGACCAGCCAGACCACATTATACTGTTTGGCATCCGGCTTTGTGTCTATGGCCTTGAGCGGATAGTTCAACCCGGTAAAATTTCTCTGTCGAAATTTGATTTGTTCTTTTTGGGCAGGTTCAAATCCCAAATTATCCAATATATGACGAAAAGTGATCGGCAGATACATCGGAAAGGATTTTGACGCCACTAAAATCGGATATCGATAAGAATAACTGCACACGCCATACGTGACCCCCTGAAACAGAGCCGCGATCCCAATAATCACGCTTAATAGTATAACAATTCTTTTGCTCATGCGGCTGGATAAAAACCGCAGTAAATTACCTTTCTTCACAACCACCAGCAGCAGTAAAAGACCCTGCAAGATGATAAAACCTGAAATAATAGCCGTAAAAGTCCATGTTGAAGAACTGCTCCCGCCCAGGGACTCCAATCCACCTTCAGTGGTAATAAGATTCCAGACAAATCCATTAATATGAAAATCATACATTCGAAATATCGTCTTATCGGCAAAGATGAAAATCTGCACCAGGGAAGCCATTAACACCAACAGGCTGTAGAAGATCAGACGTTTTTTAACCGTCGTAGTTGCCTTTAACCATTGGCCGCATACCATCACCACCAGTATCGGGACCATATACACCGCGCCATAGCAAATCCAAACACTAAGGGTAAATAAGACAACAATCGAATCAGTGAATCTGATATTGCCCATGTAACCAGACATGTTGACAAGGACAGCAATGTAGGTCAAAAGAAAATAAATCCATAAATGATCATTTTTTTTTTCAGTTTTTTCCATTTTATATTTTTTCCGTTATACGAAGTTATTTTAGAGCAGGATCTAATTTTTTCGTTTTATCTCTGTCATTACCGAGGCAGCAATGTAATGTGGATACCGGCGTCGAATCCGGTTCATAATTCAGTACAAAATCCCTAAAGCCCTTATATCGACTGGAATTAAAGTCATGTCCGAAATCTGGCATGGCATGCATGATGCTCTCATTGTCCAGCCCGTGTTGGGTTTTTACATATGCGGCAATCATCATTCCGGTGCGTAAAACACCCTGTTTACAATGTACCAGTACGGGCTGATGTTCCTGACTTGACGCAATGGCAAGAAATTCGTTTACCTGTTCTTCCGTCGGAGCTTTTGACATCATCAGCGGGATATGGATCAGTTGAATATTATGTTCGTGGCAAAAATCCACTTCATCTTTGTACCATGGCTTTTCACTATATTCCTTTGGGCGGGTCAGGTTAATAATTGTCCGGATCTGGTGGCGTTTGCAAATGCCTTTGAGACCGGAGAGTGCCAATGCACCGCAGCGGTATATTTTTCCTTTTTCCACCGTGCTAAAATGATAATAGATCTTATGCCGATATACAGCGAAAGCAATCAGGCCGGTAACCGCCAGAAGAAGAAGAATAATAGTGATGTATGATTCCATTAAGTTCCATTAAGTCCCCTTAAGTGACGCCAGCGTCATTACCGGCGCGTCGGGTGTTGAAGCCCATTTCCCGCATCTTAGAGGTTGTTTTTAGATACGAATATTGACTTATGACGCGGGAGTCTTAGGTGTACATTTTATTTTTTTCTGTATAATCCCTTTTGGGTTTTGTTTATTGTCTTGCAGGGCGCATTATTTTTTGCGAGGCAGTAATGATGGATATCCCTGGAGAATGGCGTTATTGTAACGTTCCCTTATTCATTGTCTAAGGTAATTACGGAGCCCCCAGAAGACTTATTCGCTATGGGGGGCATTATAGAGACTGAACCTTAAGTGAACCTTAAAAGCCCCATAAATTTATTTTCTGGAGCGACCGCCGAAAGAGGGGACTGTTCAATATGACCGTTAAATCCTTTATGGTTAAGGATTTATAATGATAAAAAAAGAAAAAAAATGCGATTATCTTTCAAATGGCAATGTGACGACCACCGTTGTACCTTCCGGCGATAAACAGGGTTCAATGCGGATATTCCCGCCATGCTGTCTGGCGATTTCCAGGGCAATCGCCAGGCCAAGGCCTGTCCCGCCGATCTGATTGCTTCTGGAATTGTCCCCCCGAAAAAAACGGTCAAACAGATGCGGAAGCTTCTCTTTGGCGATCGTCTGGCCCCGATTATGAATTGAAACAGAAATATGGCCGTCAGAGTCCTGGGCCATGGACACCGAAATAGCAACAGGCTGCGTACTGTATTTTATCGCATTGTTCAGGATATTGCCAAAAAGGATATTTAGATTGTCGGGAATGCCTTTAATCATGGTTTGGGAGAAGTTTTTAATCACTATCCGGTCTTTAATCGTTGGCTCGGCTCTTTTAACCTGTTCGATTAAATCGATCAAGAGCCGGTCCAGTTGCACAGAAACAAAATCAGGTATTGCCGATGAATTGTCCTGACGTGCCAGCGTCAATAGCTGGTCGATCAGGCTTTCCATTTTGGTAATATCTTCCAGGGTATCATCGATCGCCGTGATATAGGCATCCTTACTCCGGGGCCTCATTCGGGCCGTTTGCAAGGTACTTTTGGCCACAGTCAGAGGCGTACGTAATTCATGTGACGCATCCGCGGTAAACTGTTTTTGTTTCTTAGTCGCTTTATGGAGCCGTATCAGCATGGCATTGACCGCATCGGCAAAAGGCTGAACTTCCCTGGGTAAAGAGCCTTCAGTTAAAATGGGTAGATTCAGGTTCTGCATCGTGATGTTCTGCAACTGACCGGCGGCTTGATTAATCGAGCGGGTTCCCCAGGAAACAATTAGTAAGGTCGCTACGATAGCACCGGTTACGACGCAAAAGCCAAATATAACCAGGAATTGCATAAATTCCTTCATTTCATGATAGGCAAATCTGCTGGAGATGGCCACCACGATATTGACTGGTTTCTGACCGGTATAATCACGCAGCCAGACGACGCGATAGGCCTTCGCACCGTCAAATATTTCGCCGAAGCTGTAATTGCCTTGCGATACTTTCAGTTTATCGGTTATAGTTTGCAGCCATTGTCCGTATTTGCTTTCAGCCGGATCGCTGCAACACAGATCATTTTTTGAACCTTCAAACCATACCCTGTATAAGACTGGAAATGTCAGGTATTTCTGGCCGGTGATCGAACGGATCTCATCAAGAATATCTTCCTGGCTGTCTGTATTGTTCAGATTCGCAGCGATTGCATTGGTCATCACTAAAAGGGTGTGGTCCACACTGTTAAGCTGTGCTTCACGGAATTCTACATAGGAC